>LFJI01000463.1 GCA_001235855.1 Candidatus Burkholderia brachyanthoides | reverse complement strand
TTGGCAACGTGAACGAGGTGTTCGACAGCCGTCGCATCGGGCAATGTGGAAAGCCCACCCATCAGCCGCCCGGTAATGACGGTGGATTCAACCGGTCGATGCAACACAATGAACGTTCCATGAGCGGCGGGAGTGTTGCAAATGAAACAGAGGCGCCGGATCTATTACAGCGAAAGCCAGAAGGCCTTGATGTGGGAGCGCTGGCGTAAAGACGAGTCGTTGCAGCACATCGCTCAACTATTTAACCGCAATCATTCGTCGGTACAGGGAATTCTGGCGCAAACTGGAGGAATACAAACTGCACCACGTCGGCGATCGAGATTGGCGCTCACGCTTGCCGAGCGCGAGGAGATTTCGCGAGGTCTCGTTGCAGGCGATTCGATTCAGGCAATCGCCCGGCGACTTTCGCGATCACCGTCCACAATCTGTCGGGAGATTAAGCGTAACAGTGGGCAAGCCGGCTATCGGTCCAGCCACGCCGACCAGCTTGCATGGGATCGGTCCCTGCGCCCCAAAGTCTGCAAACTGGTCGAGTATCGGTTGCTGGCTTATATCGTAGCCAACAAGCTCCAGTTGCAGTGGTCGCCGCAGCAGATTGCTGGATGGCTCAAACGCGCCTGGCCGGGCAATGAGGACTACCACGTGTCACACGAAACCATCTACCGCAGTCTTTTTCAGGCCCGAGGAGCATTGAAGAAGGAGTTGCTGGAGCATTTACGGCGCACCCGGGCCATGCGTCGCTCGCGCCATCACACGCAGAAAACGGACGATCACGGCAGAATCTGCGACCGCGGTATCAATCAGTGAACGACCCGCTACGGTAGACGACCGCGCGGTGCCGGGGTATTGGGTGGGAGGGCGATCTTCTGTGTGGCAGCGGCAGCAGCCAGATTGCAACGCTTGTAGAGCGCCAGACGCGCTATGTGATGTTGGTGAAGATTGCCAGCAAAGACAGCAAAACGGTTGTCAATGCGCTGATCAAACATGCGAGCACGCTTCCGCATGAACTCGTATAAATCGCTCACCTGGGATCGGGGAACGGAGATGGCGAGCCACAAGCGCTTCACGATTGCCACGGACATCGCCGTGTACTTCTGCGATCCGAAACACCCCTGGCAACGCGGCTCGAATGAAAATACCAACGGTCTATTGAGACAGTACTTCCCGAAGGGCATCGACCTGTCGGTCTACTCACAGACCAAACTCAACGCCGTGGCACGAAGGCTGAACGAGCGCCCACGGAAGAGGCTGGATTACGAAACACCAAACACCAGCCGAACGATTCCATCAAACTATTGCATCGACCGGTTGAATCCGCCACGAAGAGCCGCCATTCCATGGCGATGTGCGGATAGCGCGCGAAAAACGCGACCGCGACACCGATGATGTAACTGGCAATGACATTCGTCGCGAAGGTGCCGAGCGGCAGGTTCGGGAAGCGCGCATTCAGGCGCAGTCCCGGCACCCATCGGAGCAGCGAACCCAGCCCGCCGCCGACGCCCACAGTGGTGATCAACAAATACATGATGAGACCGTATCCAGGAATTGAGCCATTACGCTTCGGGGCCGAATTCACTTACGCAAACCCGCCTCACGAAGTGCTCCATTTTAACGATACTTCGTCCGACTTTTATGCATTCGTCGCAACATAAAAGACATTGCCGAAAGACAATTGAGCGTGTGGATGACGTGCTCTGCATTGGGCGCATCGAATACTATGGTTACCGAATCGATTCGCTCGAGCGCCGGCCATTGACAGAAGAGGTCCGCGAACGCCGTGGATTGGGTGCGCAACTCGCAGCGATGATGCGTCGCCGATGCATGCCGTTCCGGCTTCGTTGGAAAAGCTTCGAGCGCTTCGCACGCGGCGCGGCGAATCGCCTCGCATGCGGCGGCGGGCGTTTCCGTCACGCCGCTCGAATATCCATAAGCAGTCTTGATGCATTGAAAGCGCGCCGGAAAACGCGGGAAGGGTTTGCGCGTCGAACACGTCGTCGCCGGTCAGGAGCGCCACGCGTGCGCCGCGTTCGCCGGCAAGCGCGCCGTACAGTTCCGCTTCGCCCGCTTCCGCGCCGTCGAGCATCACGCGCGCGAACGCGGCGCTGTTGATCGTATGCGCGAGGATGCCGGGACTTTGCGTGCGCGCATGATAGCCGACCATGAACACGGTATCGGGCAACGCTTCGATCCCCGCCATCATGCCGAGCACGAGGCGCGCGCGGATCGAGCATATCGGGCAACAGGTTTCTGAAGCCGCCATGCGAATTGTTGATCCACACCTGCGTCGCGCCGCCGTCGAAGGTGCCTTGCGTGGCGGCGTTGGCCTCCTGCGTCATCCAGCATCCAGCGGCGCGCCTGCTCGTACTCGCCGCTGCTGAACTGACCCCGCAAAGTTGGACAGTTATTCGGCTAGGCCGCTGAGGACTGG
>LFJI01000462.1 GCA_001235855.1 Candidatus Burkholderia brachyanthoides | reverse complement strand
GAAGTGTTACCCCTGTCCTGGAACAGGTGTTACCCATCTCTCCGGTCTATACACACGTGTTGAACCGCGTTCTTCGCGGCGAGAATGGATCTGCGCTCGTGCGTGTGCGCAACCTCTCTCTCGGACGTCATGAAAATTCGTCACCTCGCTACTGTCGCTTTACTTGCCGCGTCAGCCATCAGTTCGATCGGCGCACTGGGATTGGTCGCTCGCCAGTTCACGCTTCAGCGCTCGGCGGTCTCGGTGATGTCAAACATAGCTGTTGTCGAACGCCTGCAAGGGATGAATGACGCTCTCGACTACGTTCTAGAGGGCAAGCGACACACGCTCATCTCCAAATACGGGTTCTCAAACGAACAGGAGGTTCAGGCTGCGCTGATGGCCGAGCGTCATGAACTTAACACGTCTCAGCAGGCGCGTGCCGAAGAACTCTCAACCAACGACAAACAATTAACGCCTTTAATCCTAGCATGCGGCTTCAGCGTAATCGTCGCGATGATGGCGGCCATCTTTCTCTACGACATCGGTCGAGGACAACGCCGGCGCACCTCTGATCAATCGGCCCATCCCGCTGCGGACAGCGCCACCCACTCCACTACTGCTTAGGTGCAGTCAAACCATGAATCTCGTCGTTGTGAACTTCGAGGATCTCACGAAAGATCCTGCTGTGGTACCTGCAACGCTCAGATCGTTGCCGCCTTGGGCGCAGGCAAGCTCAACGGAAAGCCGATGCAGGACGTCTTACACGTCATGCGCCGATACGACGAGACCGAACAGGCCGCGATCGTCGCGGAGTTCGACGCGTTCCTTGCGCGTGTAAAAACCTCCGACAGCACAAGCGAGCCTGGTTTGCTGATTGCCGAGTTGAATGAAGGCGGTTGAGGCATCGAAATATGGCTTTATTATCAAGATTCGCCAGACGCACCGTTCCTTCTTCGCATCGAAGGCAGTCATTGACCAGGCGGCCGCCTCCTTCCGCTCGGCCTGGGCGCTCACCGGAGTTCAGCACGCGCGCGTAGTCGCACTCTTGGTCTTGGAGAGAACCAAGGATGGCAACCTTCGCGTAATCGACGGGGCGTTACAGCTATGTCTATGTAATAGCGCGTTCATCCCCTGCGATTCCAGCTACGAAGTGGCGATGGCCAATCGACTGGTCGCCGAACGACGGCGTTTCCGTAAGCCGCTTCGTCTGAGCGCCAGCGACACCCTCTTACCTAACTTCTTGCTGATGGACACGGCGCCCGAAACGGCGATCGAAGTGTATGGCATGGAAACCAACGAAGGATATCGAAGAAGCAAGGCACAAAAGCAAGCGCTGTATGTTCAGCGGCGGATGGCGTGCATTGAGTGGATACCACCCGCGGATCTTGCTTCGGTATGTTTGCCTGCCTGTCGGTGATGTGCCGGCATCTGCACTCATGCAGAAGCTCATCGCGCCTTGACACGACCTCGTCCCACGATAGCGTTGTGTCATGCCTCACTTATGAGCCGTCGAGATCCCGCTCATCAAACGGTCACCTTGTGATGCAACCATCAAGTCGGGCGAAGGAGAGATATAGTGAGCGAAACCACGACAATCGAGTGGTGTGATGCCACCTTTAGCCCATTCGAAGGGTGCCAGAAGGTCAGCCCGGTATGCGATAACTGCTACGCGGAAAAACGCAATGCTCGATTTTCAGGCGGCACCGCCATCAATTGGGGACCCGGCGCGCCGCGTCGTCGCACCTCTGAGGCGAACTGGCGCAAGCCACTTCAGTGGAACGGCGTCGGCACGGACTTTCCGAGTTTCGACCTCATTCCTTGCCAATACGGAATGCCTGGGGATCGTCTTTGGGCGCGCGAGGCGTGGAGAACGACTGGCGATGACGGTCGCGCAGATGACATGCCGCCGCGTGATCTTCAGCCGCATCCTGTCTGGTTTGAAGCTGATGGCCACGCACCGGTTGATCTGTGCGCGGGCAAATACCACCCGTCGATGTTCATGCCGCGCTGGGCGTCGCGTATCGCACTGGCAGTGACGAACGTGCGCATCGAGAGCCTGCAAACAAAGCATCAACGACACCGACGCGAAGTTTGAAGGCATCGCGCAAAAGATGCCGGGATGGTGGAGCGGCGCGGAAAGTCAAGCCACCACGAGTCCGAGCGCCGCATTTGCTCTTCCCTGGGACAGCCTGAACGCGGAGCGCGGCGCCGGCTGGACCGCGAACCCTTTCCTTTGGTCTAGGTCGTCGAATTCTCAATTGTATTGAGGCGTGAATGCCTTGCACACCATTTTCGAGCGCCCGGTGAGATCTCAGGAATCGTCTGCACACGGGGCCGTCAGCGCGCGCCTCGATGCTCGATAGACGGATGCAACGCGCCAATCCGCTTTCAGTGTGACCACCGATCGATGTCCGGCCAGACGCGCACGGTGTTTTGGCGTTATGCGCTGCCCCTGCGCATCAACGCGGACAACGGT
>LFJI01000461.1 GCA_001235855.1 Candidatus Burkholderia brachyanthoides | reverse complement strand
CCGAACCACCGTGTACGGACCCGTACGCACGGTGGTGTGGGATAGGGGCGGGCCGCGAGGCCTGCCCCTATCCCGATTCTCGATGCCACTCGTCCGGCTATTGCCGACGCCCGGCCAGCACGCCTCCATCGGGCTGGCAAGATTCCTGCAAAGACCTTGCCGACGCGCTATCCTAAAAAGGTTCGCAAGGGCCGGGGTGACCGTTCAGCACATGCCCCGGCCAATTGGCATACAGGGGGTTCACGTGGTTCACGTGCCCCGCAAGACTCCCATCGAGCGCTATCGGAATATCGGGATCAGCGTTCACATCGACGCCGGCAAGACGACGACCGAGCGCATCCTTTTCTATACCGGTGTGACGCACAAGATCGGCGAGGTTCACGACGGCGCGGCCACGATGGACTGGATGGAGCAGGAACGTGGCATCACGATCACGTCGGCCGCGACGACCGCTTTCTGGAAAGGCATGGCCGGGAATTATCCGGAGCATCGCATCAACATCATCGATATGCCGGGACACGTGGATTTCACCATCGAAGTCGAGCGCTCCATGCGCGTGCTCGACGGCGCCTGCATGGTGTACGACTCGGTCGGCGGTGTGCAGCCGCAATCCGAAACCGTGTGGCGTCAGGCGAACAAGTACAAGGTGCCGCGTATCGCGTTCGTCAACAAGATGGACCGTGTAGGCGCGGACTTTTCCGCGTGCAGTGGCAGATCGGCGAGCGTCTGAAGGGCGTCACGGTGCCGATCCAGATTCCCATCGGCGCGGAAGAGCATTTTCAGGGCGTGGTTGATCTCGTCAAGATGAAGGCGATCGTCTGGGACGACGAGAGCCAGGGCATCAAGTTTAGTTACGAGGAGATTCCCGACAATCGACAATCTCAAGGATCTCGCGCACGAGTAGCGCGAGAAGATGGTCGAGGCCACCGCCGAAGCGAGCGAAGAGTTGCTCGAGAAGTATCTCGAGGATCACAACAGCCTGACCGAGGACGAGATCAAGGCGGCGCTGCGTAAGCGCACCATCGCGAATGAAATCGTGCCGATGCTCTGCGGCAGCGCGTTCAAGAACACAAGGGCGTGCAGGCCATGCTTGACGCCGTGATCGACTACCTGCCCTTGCCGGTGGACGTGCCCGCGATTCTCGGCCACACCGAAGACGACAAGGAAGCCGAGCGACGACGAGCCGTTCTCCTCGCTTGCGTTCAAGCTCATGACCGACCCGTTCGTCGGCCAGTTGATCTTCTTTCGCGTGTATTCCGGCGTGGTGAATTCAGGCGATATCGTGTTTAACCCGGTGAAGGACAAGAAGGAACGCCTCGGCCGGATTCTGCAAATGCACGCCAACGAGCGCAAGGAAATCAAGGAAGTGCGCGCGGGCGATATCGCGGAAGCTGTCGGACTCAAGGAAGCGACGACCGGCGACACGCTGTGCGACCCGAATCACATCAGAATCACATCATCTTCCTCGAGCGGATGATCTTCCCGGAGCCGCTGATCTCGCAGGCCGTCGAGCCGAAGACGAAGGCCGACCAGGAAAAGATGGGCGGCATCGCGCTGAATCGTCTCGCGCAGGAAGATCCGTCGTTCTGCGTGACGACCGACGAGGAATCCGGCCAGACCATTATTTCCGGCATGGGCGAGCTGCACCTCGAAATTCTCGTCGACCGGATGAAGCGCGAGTTTGGCGTCGAGGCGACGGTCGGCAAGCCGCAGGTCGCTTATCGCGAGACGGTGCGCAACCGGATCGAGGACGTCGAGGGCAAGTTCGTCAAGCAATCGTGGGCGGACGCGGCCAGTACGGCCACGCAGTCATCACGCTGGAGCAGGCGCTCGGCAAGGGCTATGAATTCGTCGATGCGATCAAGGGCGGCGTGATTCCGCGCGAGTTCATCCCGGCGGTGGACAAGGGCATCCAGGAAACGCTCAAGTCAGGCGTGCTGGCGGGCTATCCGGTCGTCGACACGAAAGTGACGCTGACCTTCGGCTCGTACCACGACGTGGACTCGAACGAAAACGCGTTCCGCATGGCCGGTTCGATGGTTTTCAGGGAAGCGATGCGCCGTGCCAAGCTCGTGCTGCTCGAACCGACGATGACCGTCGAAGTCGAAACGCCCGAGGAATTCATGGGCAACGTGATGGGCGGCTTGTCGAGCCGGCACGGCATCGTGCAAGGCATGGAGGACATCGCGAGCGGCGGCGGCAAGATCGTGCGCGCGGAAGTGCCGCTGGCCGAAATGTTCGGCTATTCGACTTCGCTGCGCTCGCTCACTCAAGGCCGCGCCACCTACACGATGGAGTTCAAACACTACGCCGAGACGTCGAACAACATGTCGGAAGGATCATCAGCTCCAAAGGAAAGTAACGCGTCAGCGTGAGCCGCGCTGTAAGCTGACGCGGCTACGCCGCGTCAGCCAGACTGCTGACAAAGCCCTGGCTTCGCCCCCAGGGCTTTGTCGTTAAATGAGC
>LFJI01000460.1 GCA_001235855.1 Candidatus Burkholderia brachyanthoides | reverse complement strand
GAGCCAAGATAGCGGTTGGTGAGCGCACGTTGCAGGGCGGGACTGTTACTCAGCCACGGCTATGGACGAGAGAATAGGTAGTTGCGCCATCGGCACGAATCAGCGCCATTCTAATCTTGCTGCTTGCCGTCAATCGATTGCGTTCGAGCAAATGCAACTCAATATTCGTTGGCGCAGTGCGCCAAACCTTCATCGCTTGGTGCCTGATCCCGCGTCGCTCGTACGGTCGGTTGCCGACCGTACGAGCGACGCGGCGACAATCTTTTATTTTATCCTAACGGGTTGGCGCACGGACAAGCGCCTTCGGGGAGAGCATGCAGAAAGGCGTATCGAAGCGATGGTTCCGGGCAATTCACTCACTGCTGGCGTGGGCCTTCCTGGCCGCGTTCATACCGGCTCAGGCGCACGCCGCCTCCCCTCCACCCGATTGCCGCGCCGGCACGCTCATCACCGCGGTGGCGCATCTGGATGACGATCTGCTCTTCGTGAATCCCGGCATCAGCGACAAGCTCGACGCGGGCTGGTGCGTGACGACGGTGCATCTGATCGGCGGGGCCAACGACGCGAAGTTCGACTACGTCGTGCTGCGCGAAACCGGCACCAAGCTCGCCTACGCGCGCATGGTCGGCGTGCCAGACAAGTGGAACGAATCGACCGTCACCTTCGCCGGCAAGCCGGTGCATCAAACTGGTGCTGGCGGGCGATCCACGCGTGAAGCTGCTCGAAATGCGTCTGCCCGGCGGCGGCGTGCGCGGCGGCAAGGTGCCGCTCGGCTTGCTATAGGATCGGGATCGCGGCCAGACCGTCTCTATCCGATGCATTCGGACGGCACCGGCGCCACCATTTACGACCGCGCCGCGCTCAGCGCAACCTTGCGCGCGATCCTCGCGCAGGCGACCGAAATCTATACGCTCAATCCGGATACGGTCGCGTTCATGGAGCATCCCGATCACATTCTCGCGGCACGCATCACGCGCACAGTGGCGCAGAGCCTGCATCGCAACGCAATATTCCGATCGGCTATCACATCACGTATCCGACCGGCGGACTCGCGAAGAATCTCGACGCCACGCAGACACTGCGCAAGCGAAATGTCGTCGGCAGCTATTTCGTCATCGACGGGAACGATTCGGGGCACGTCTTCGGCGAGTACATGTGGAACGGCAACTGGGTCGCGCGACGCTACTTCAGCATGGCGCACGCCAACGACGCGGGCACGGAATTTCAGTTGCGGCCGTTTCAGCTCGTCAACGAATATTCGAGTCGCTGCGCCGTGTCGCAGGGCAAGAACCGCGCGCCGGAACTCGCCGCCTGCACGGGCGCGGCGCAGCAGAACTGGTACCGGCAGCAGATCCCCGCCAACCCTGACGAAAAACATGACGCGTTGCTCGTGAACGCGGCGACACGCAATTGCATTGCCGAGCACGATTCGTCGCTCGGCGAAGAAGCCTGCAATCCAACCACGCCCACGTAGCGCTGGACGCCGTGGGACTTCGGCTTCGTCTACACGCCCGCCGATCATTGCCTGGGCGAGAAGGACGGCGCGCTGGTCGCGGGCCACTGTTCGGCGCTGACCGCGAAGTACCGTTGGTCACCATCGACGCGCATGGTCTGGACCGACACACGCAACGAAGTCGCGTTGTACGGCGACGTCAAGGGCGACGGCCGCAACAGCGTCGTCAACATCGTCAACATCCAGCGCCGCAAGGACGGACCAGGCTTCAACGTGTGGGTCGGCGAGATGTCGCGCTTCGACAATGCGTCGCCGTGGTATCTGAACGCGGTGCCCTTCGATCCGAAAGCGACCGCGCCGACGTGTCAGGCGGACGTGCTGTGCTTCGACAGCGCGCGCTTCCTGCTCGGCGATTTCGAAGGCGACGGCCGCGCCGATCTGATGGTCGTCACGCCGCGCAAGGACGGCACAGCGTTCTGGCTGAAAGAGTACGGGCACGCACTTCGACGTGCTGCGCCTGTGGTATCAGACCGGCACGCGCTGGACGCCGGATATCGCGCAGCAATACGTCACGGGCGACTTCAACGGCAACGGCCGCGCGGACGTCATGATCGCGCAAAAGCGTCAGGATGCCGGGCTGGACCTGTACGTCGTGACATCGAACGGAACGACGGCGAACGCGCCCTCGCTGTGGCTCGAAGCACGCAATCTGGACACGGGCACGCGCTTCCTGCCCGCGCACATCGACGCGTCGAATTCGAAGCGCAGCGGCCTGCTCGCGATGGGGGACGTCGACGGCGCGCTCGCTGTGTCGCAGTTCCCGAGCACGGGCAGCGCGTTCACGGCGAACTGCCGGACGAGCGTCTACAAGGAATTCGACGCGGCCAATGCGAAATTCGCGGCGGGCGATATCGACGGCGACGGTATCGACGATCTAGTCGTGCTCGCGCCGCTCGGCGAATCCACCGGCAGGCCATCGAGCCGATCATTGGGCACGTGAAGCACGATCATGGCATGCGC
>LFJI01000459.1 GCA_001235855.1 Candidatus Burkholderia brachyanthoides | reverse complement strand
CTTGAATTCAACCGTCACGATGCGGCTCATACACCACTCTTGACGTTAGCTCACCCGACGTTCCCAGCTATGCCTTCTCGATACGCGCGTTTTCTCTGCTTTGCCGTCCTGTGCCTTGCATTGGCGATCCCCTTCGGCGTCGTCAACCACACCTATCCGATTCCGACTTTCTACGCTGAATTCAGTGCCCTCGCGTTGTATCTCGCGCTGGGCGGGACCGTCGCGTTGCTGGTGCGCGTATCGGAGCCGCGCGTGCCGTTCGCCTCGCCGATGATCGCGCTGATGCCACTTGCCTTTTGCGTGTTGCTCATCGCGCAGACGGTGCTGCTGCCGATCGCGCAGCCGTCGATGAACTGGCTCGGCGGCGCGTATCTGCTCGCGTCGTTCGTCGCGGTGCATACGGGTTTTGGGTTGGTGCGGGCGGGCTTGTCGGAGAAGGCCTTGCGCATCGGCGCGGCGGCCTTGATGGTTGGCGGGCTGTTCGCGGTATTTTGCCAGATCGTGCAGCTGTTTCATGCCGAGGTGAAGTTCACGCCTTTTGTGGTCGCCTACAACGTGATGGTCGAGCGCCGGCCGTTCGGCAACATGGCCCAGGCGAATCACCTGGCGACGGTGATCGCGTTCGCGCTCG
This sequence comes from Candidatus Burkholderia brachyanthoides, assembly GCA_001235855.1. Classification (GTDB taxonomy): domain Bacteria; phylum Pseudomonadota; class Gammaproteobacteria; order Burkholderiales; family Burkholderiaceae; genus Caballeronia; species Caballeronia brachyanthoides. The sequence continues at coordinate 1,845 of LFJI01000459.1, read as the reverse complement.
CCGGTGCGCTGTATTTCGTGCAGGCGTGCCGTTTGCCACTTGTTTTGTGGATCGTGCTGTCGTCGGTGTATTCGCTAGGGCTTGCGCTGACGGTGTCGCGCGGGCCGTGGCTGCAAACAGCGGTGATCATCGTCGGCGGATTCTGGATGGCTTTCGTGCAAGGGTGCAAGGTGGCGTTCGAAGGTTTTGACGGCCCGGGCCGGCGCGACATGCGCGCGTGGCTCGTTCCGGTGCTGCTGGGGGGGGTGTTCGTCGCCGTGAACCTGGCCGTGCGCTGGGCGAACGTGCGGTACGACTTCGGGCTCGCGCAATCGGTGGCCGAACGCATGCAGGACGCGGGTCAGGTCGCGCCGCGACTCGCGCTGTGGAAGTACGGCTGGACGATGTTCAAGACGCATCCGATGCTGGGCGTCGGCTGGGGCGAATTTCCGCGCTATCAGTTCGATCTGGTGCGTAAACTGGGCGGCGTCGAGATCGCGAACAACGCGCACGATATCTTCATCGATCTGTTGGCGAAAACGGGCGCGCTCGGCGTTGCGATACTCGTGTTCGGCATCGTGTTGTGGCTGATCCGCGTGCTGCGCGCGCCGCAAACGCCCGCGCGCATTTTCGGGCTGTCGTTGTTGGGCATGCTGATAATGCATGCGCTCGTTGAGTATCCGCAGCAGTACATGTTTTTTCTGATGCCCGCGATGCTCGTCATCGGCCTGCTGGAGACGCGTGCCATCCGGCTGGTCGCGCGGCCGTTTTCATACGGTTTCTATGTGCTGCTCGTGCTGGGCGGGTTGATCGCGCTTTACCCGACGCTGCGCGATTACAACCGCGCCGAAGTGCTTTACTACGGCGCGCGTCCGGCGGAGCAGTATCGCGACGATTCGTCCTTCCTGTTTACCGCGTGGGGCGAGTACGGCGCGGCGACGCTGCTGCCCATCAACGGGCAGGATCTGGAGATGAAGCTTGCCATGCATCGCAAGGCGATCGCATTGTTGCCGGGCGAGACGGTGCTGCGGCGTTATGCCGTGCTGCAGACGCTCGCGGGTCAGCGCGAGGCCGCGCTGGATACGATGGCGCGCCTGAAGATTTTCGCGACCGAGTTGCACGACTGGCCGAAGCAACTGGCATCCACCATGCAGATGGTGGATGAGGTGGGCAAGCCGCTGGCTTCGTTCAAGGCAGATCTCGTCGGGCTGTATGGGCAGCCGGCGGCAGGTGCGCAGGAGGATGAGGAGGATGACGGTGATTGAGTTACATCGGAACTGGATCGAAGACTTTGGCAGGTATTTTGAATACTCCCCCATGGCAATCGTTCAAATATTCTGAGCGAAACCAAACGGAGTAAAATCTGCGTCGAATTCCTAATTGTTCTGCTCAAGAATTCCCGATGCTAACCTGCTTCGTCATTCAACCTTTTAACGATACCTATAACAAGCGATTTGAAAGCGTGTATAAACCTGCGATCGAAGCCGCAGGGATGTCTGTACAGGGTTGATCAGGATTCGTCGCCTGAGGTGCTTGTAGAAACTATTGAGCGAAACATCAAGCGGTCAACCGTTTGTCTCACGGAGATTACCGAGGTAATCCTAATGTTTGGTACGAACTCGGATTTGCGTTCGCAGCGGGACGCCCTGTTGTGATGGCTTGTTCGGATTAACGCCGACAAGCAGAGAAGCCGTTCCCCTTCGACATTCAACATCGTGCAATCGTCACCTATAAAACTGATGCACCGCAAGACTTTCGATCGTTTCAGGAGCGACTCACTGATCGGTTGAAAGCCATGCTAGGTTCTGTTCACATTCTCAGCAGCGCTCTAAAGGCGCAGGCGAGCACGGCGAAGGCCAGATAGTT
>LFJI01000458.1 GCA_001235855.1 Candidatus Burkholderia brachyanthoides | reverse complement strand
CATTCTTCAAACTAGCCTGCTCACTCGTCTGCTGGAACATCTTCAGCCGAGCTGAACGACCTTTTTGAACTGGCCTTTTATAAAGAAAGGCATTCCTATGCAACGTCGATTCATTTCTGAAGTTCGCCGCCGCGCTGTTGAGCGCATCGCTATTCAGCGGTGCAGCGCACGCCGAAGAAACCATCAAGGTCGGCGTGACCGGCGGTCCGCACGCGCAGATCATGGAAGTCGTCAAGCAGGTCGCGGCGAAGAATGGCCAGATCACCGTCGTCGAGTTCTCGGATTACGTGCAGCCGAACGCGGTGCTCGCCGCCGGCGATCTCGACGCGAACAGCTATCAGCATTTGCCGTATCTCGTGCGCAGGTGAAAGATCGCGGCTACAAACTGATCCGCATCGCCGATACGGTGACGTATCCGATGGGCATCTATTCGAAAAAACTGAAATCGCTGTCGCAATTGCAGCCGGGCGCGCGCATTGCGATGCCGAACGATCCGACCAACGGCGGACGCGCGCGCTTCTGCTGCTGCAAAAGCAAGGTCTGATCAAGCTGCGTCCCGATGCGGGCCTGAAGGCGACGGCGCTCGATATCACCGACAATCCGAAGAGGCTGAAGATCGTCGAATTCGATGCGGCGATCGTCGAATTCGATGCGGCACAAATTTCGCGCTCGCTCGCCGATGTCGACGCCGCCGCGATCAACACCAATTTCGCGATGGAAGCGGGCCTCAAGCCGAAGACGGACGAAGATCCGCACGGTCCCTACGTGAACATCATCGCGATTCGCGCGGCGGACAAGGACAAGCCTTGGGTCGCCAAGCTCGTGTCGGCGTATCACTCGCCGGAAGTGAAGCAGTTCGTCGAGAGCAAATTCGCGGGCGCGGTCGTCACCGCATGGTGAACGTCGCTAAAGACGGATTCGGGTTTTTGGGGATACACGAATAGAACGATCGTTCGATAAAATCGGGCTCAAATCTCTTTATTTTACTACTGCACGATGAACGCGGTAACCCGGCCCACCTGTTTCGGCGGGGAGGAGCATACGTGTCGCTCGTATAATGTCACTGGGTTGACGTAATCGTAACTTTGGAGCGTGTGCATGAAAATTCTGGTGCCAGTCAAACGCGTGGTCGATTACAACGTGAAGGTCCGCGTGAAGTCGGACAACACGGGAGTCGATATCGCCAATGTGAAGATGTCGATGAATCCGTTCGACGAAATCGCCGTGGAAGAGGCGGTGCGTCTGAGGGAGGCGGGCGTCGCGACCGAAGTGATCGCCGTGTCGTGCGGCGTGACGCAATGTCAGGGGACACTGCGCACGGCGCTGGCCATCGGCGCGGATCGCGCGATTCTGGTCGAATCTGCCGACGAATTGCAGCCGCTGGCCGTTGCCAAGCTGCTCAAGGCGCTGGTCGATCAGGAGAAGCCTGAGCTGATCATCCTCGGCAAGCAGGCGGTCGACGACGACTCGAATCAGACCGGCCAGATGCTGGCCGCGCTGGCGGGTCTGCCGCAGGCAACGTTCGCATCGAAGGTCGTGGTCGCGGATGGCAAGGTTGCCGTGTCGCGCGAAGTCGATGGCGGGGCGGAAACGTTGTCGCTGAAACTGCCTGCTGTCGTGACGACCGATCTGCGTCTGAACGAGCCGCGTTATGTGACGCTGCCGAACATCACGAAGGCGAAGAAGAAGCCCTTGAGCACGGTGAAGCCTGCTGACCTGGGCGTGGATGTCGCGCCGCGTCTGAAGACGATGAAGGTCACCGAGCCGCCCAAGCGCAGCGCCGGGATCACGGTGCCGGATGTGAAGACGCTGGTCGAGAAGCTCAAGACTGAAGCCAAGGTGCTGTAAAGGAGACGCGTCAAAATGACGATTCTGGTAATTGCGGAACACAACAACGCGTCGATCAAAGCGGCGACGTTGAACACGGTCGCGGCGGCCGCGAAAGTCGGCGGCGACGTTCATGTGCTGGTGGCGGGCTCGAACGCGCAAGCCGCTGCGAACGCGGCCGCGAAGATCGCGGGCGTGAGCAAAGTGTTGCTCGCCGATGCACCGCAACTCGCCGAAGGCCTCGCGGAAAACGTCGAAGGCACGGTGCTCAATATCGCGAAGGATTATTCGCATATCTTCGCTCCGGCGACGGCTTACGGTAAGAATATCGCGCCGCGTATCGCCGCGCATCTGGATGTGGCGCAGATCAGCGACATCACCGCCGTCGATAGTCCCGATACCTTCGAGCGCCCGATTTACGCGGGCAACGCGATCGCCACGGTGCAATCGAGCGATCCGGTCAAGGTCGTGACCGTGCGCGCGACCGGCTTCGATCCGGTGGCGGCGGAAGGCGGCAACGCTTCGGTCGAGAAGACCGAAGCGGCGGCGGACGCGGGCATTTCGCAGTTCGTCTCGCGCGAAGTCACGAAGCTGGATCGCCCGGAACTGATGAGCGCGAACATTATTGTGTCGGGCGGGCGGGGTCTGGGC
>LFJI01000457.1 GCA_001235855.1 Candidatus Burkholderia brachyanthoides | reverse complement strand
CGAAGTGTTACCCCTGTCCTGGAACAGGTGTTACCCATGTCTCCGGTCTATACACGAAGGCAAGCCGATCTCGCCGCGCGCGTGGTTCTGACGCGCGCCGCCCGGTGAACGACAAGAAGCAGAAGCGAGAGAACGAGACGCCCATGAGCCAAGACGACTGCATTTTCTGCAAAATCGCCGCAGGGCAGATTCCGAGCACCAAAGTCTATGAAGACGACGAGTTTCTCGCCTTCAACGACATCAATCCGGCCGCGCCCGTGCATGTGCTCGTGATTCCCAAAAAGCACATCGAAACCTTGTCGCACTGCACAGAAAACGACGCGCCGCTGCTTGGTAGAATGGTAAGTCTTGTCGGAAGATTGGCGAAGGAACTGGGCGTTGCCTATACCGGCGGCGACACGGGTTTTCGCACGGTCATCAACACTGGCCCGGGCGGCGGACAAAGAGTTTATCATATTCACACCCATTTGCTTGCGGGCGCGTGTTACTGGAAACGAATGGGGTAGAGCGGGGCAGAGCAGTCGAGAAAGATTTCGTGGCGTGAACCTTTCTAATGCAATATTGGACGCGCAAAATCGCTAGTTGATTGCTGAGGCAGCGTGTTTCGGCTCCGGCCACAAGGCCAAATTTCTCGCCGCAACCCGTAGTTTCGGCGAAGTCACAGAGAGTTTTCATTCATGGGTTCGTTAAGCATTTGGCATTGGTTGATCGTGTTGCTGATCGTGGCGCTCGTCTTCGGCACGAAGAAGCTGCGCAACATCGGCGGCGATCTGGGCGGTGCGGTCAAGGGCTTCAAGGAAGGCATGCGCGAAAGCGAAGAGCCGGCCTCGACGGAAAAGCAGCGTGAGTTGTCGCGTGACGGCACGGTGGACGTCGAAGCGAAGGACAAGTCCCGCTCCGACTACCGCTAATCCGGCCGCGGTTCGCCAACTTCCACTTCTCGTTCAATGTTCGATCTCGGTCTGACCAAAATGGCGCTCATCGGTGTCGTGGCGCTTGTGGTGCTCGGCCCCGAGCGCCTGCCGGGCGTCGCGCGCACAGCGGGTGCGTTGTTCGGGCGCGCGCAGCGCTATATCAACGACGTCAAGTCGGAGGTGGTGCGTGAAATGGAACTCGATGATCTGAAGAAAATGCGAACCGAGTTCGAAACGGTGGCATCGAAGGTCGAATCGACCATTCACGACAATCTGAAGCGCACGGAAAGCGACCTCAACGACGCTTGGAGCCAGGGCACGTCGGTGTCGTCGAGCGTAGCGGGTGGCGCGGAGGAATTGGCGGCGCCGGTGCCGACGTTCACCGAGCCGGCCACGCCGCCGCCGTGGGTCAACACTTCCATCGATTCGAGCAGGCGCAAGAACTGGCGCGTCAAGCGAGGCGCAATCCCCACCTGGTATAAGCGTTCCACCGGCACGCGCACGTATGTGCAGTCCGGTGCGGCGCGCGGCGCGCGGCATACGCCCGCAACGTTGCGCCGGCCTACGCGATTCCTGTGAGCGGGGGCCGCACTACTTCCTTCCATCGATGATCCATACCGAGAGCCGGCGTGAGCGACCCGCAACAGGCTAAAGAAGAGCCCCTCGAAGAGACGTTCATTTCACATCTCGTCGAGCTGCGCAATCGCATCATGCGCGCGGGCGCGACGGTGATCGTGGTGTTCGTCGGACTGGTATACTGGGCATCGGATATCTTCCGCCTGCTCGCCCGTCCGCTGATGCAGAACCTGCCGCGCGACGGCAAGATGATCGTGACGGACGTCACCGGCTCGTTCTTCGTGCCGATGAAGGTGACCATGCTGGTGGCCTTCGTGATCGCGCTGCCCATCGTGCTGTATCAGATCTGGGCGTTCGTCGCGCCGGGCCTGTATCAGCACGAGAAAAAGCTGGTCGGGCCGCTCGTATTCAGTAGCTACTCGCTGTTTCTGTGCGGCATGGCGTTCGCGTATTTCGTCGTGTTCCCGACCATTTTCCGCGTGATGGCGCACTACAACACGCCGCTCGGCGCGGAAATGACCACCGACATCGACAATTACCTCAGCTTCGTGCTGACCATGTTCCTCGCGTTCGGCGTGACCTTCGAGGTGCCGATCGTCGTGGCGCTGCTCGCGCGCATGGGCGTGGTCACCATTCCGAAGCTCAAGCAGATTCGGCCATATGTGATCGTTGGCGCGTTCATCATTTCCGCGGTCGTCACGCCGCCGGATGTGTTCTCGCAACTGATTCTCGCCATTCCGCTCATCATTTTGTATGAGGCGGGCATTATCGCGGCGCGTCTGGTCGTGCCGAAGCAAGGCGTGAAAAGCGAAGAACTCACCGCCAAATAACTGCGGCATTTTGTCCGGGCGGACTTCCTGAGTCGCGACTGAATCTCAATTAAGAGCGGACATAAAAAAGGCGGCTTCGATTACGAAGCCGCCTTTTGTGCGCCGAGCATGCTCAACAGCTCGGGGGTGCGAGTCCCCTGTCCAACCTGATGGTGGTGAGGTGGTGAAGGACTAGTGA
>LFJI01000046.1 GCA_001235855.1 Candidatus Burkholderia brachyanthoides | reverse complement strand
TTCGTCAGGTCGTGGCTTTGCCATACGCTTCCTTCAGACCTCGCCTCGCAACGACGCCTTTGCGTTTCACTAGTCCTTCATCACCATCAGGTTGGACAGGGAACTCGCACCCCTAAGCTGTTGCACATGCTCGGCGCACCCCAAAAAAACCGCCCGGCCAAAGCCGGGCGGTTCGATGATGCTACGAGCCTGAAACGCTTACTCGTTGGTATGCGGCGTTTGCTCCGCTACCGGTGCTTCAGGCGTACCAAAATCGAAAGCCTCTTCGGCTGCGATCTGGTCGAAGCGTTCGCGATCCGACGACTCCTTCGCACGGCGCGCCTTGTGGAACGCGAGACCTGTACCAGCCGGAATCAGACGGCCGACGATCACGTTTTCCTTCAGACCGCGCAGATCATCGCGCTTGCCCATGATCGCCGCTTCGGTCAGCACGCGAGTCGTTTCCTGGAACGACGCCGCCGAGATGAACGAATCGGTCGAGAGCGATGCCTTCGTGATACCGAGCAACACGTTGTCGTACGTTGCCGGACGCTTGTCTTCCGCGATCATCTTGTCGTTCTCGTCGAGCATGTCCGAACGCTCGACTTGTTCGCCAGGGATGAAACGCGTATCGCCGTTGTCGACGATCTGCACGCGGCGAAGCATCTGACGCACGATCACTTCAATGTGCTTGTCGTTGATCTTCACGCCCTGCAGACGGTACACGTCCTGCACTTCGTCCACGATGTAGCGCGACAGCGCCTCGATACCCTGCAGACGCAGGATGTCGTGCGGATCGGCCGGGCCGTCCACGATCATTTCGCCCTTGTTGACGACCTGACCGTCGTGGGCTAGCACCTGCTTTTCCTTCGCGATCAGGAACTCGTGCTGATTGCCCTCGAGGTCCGTGATGACGAGACGCTGCTTGCCCTTCGTGTCCTTACCGAACGACGTCGTACCCGTGACTTCTGCTAGAATGCCGGCGTCCTTCGGCGAGCGCGCTTCGAACAGTTCGGCCACGCGCGGCAGACCACCGGTAATGTCACGCGTCTTCTGCGCTTCAACCGGGATACGTGCTAGCACTTCACCGACCTGCACTTGCTGACCATCCTTCACGGTGATCAGTGCGCCGACCTGGAAGCCGATCTGCACCGGATGATCCGTGTTCGGGATCTTCACTTCTTTGCCGTTGGCGTCGAGCAGTTTCACCTGCGGACGAACGCTCTTCGAAGCCTGCGAACCACGGCGCTTCACGTCGATCACGACCAGGGTCGAGAGACCGGTCACGTCGTCGATCTGCTTCGCAACAGTCACGCCTTCTTCGACGTTTTCGAACTTCACCGTACCGCCCCACTCGGTGATGATCGGACGCGTCAGCGGGTCCCATTGAGCCAGTTGCGCACCGGCCTTGATGGTCGCGCCGTCGAGTTGCAGCAGCGTCGCGCCGTACGGGATCTTGTGACGTTCACGCTCGCGACCGAGGTCGTCCGCGACGATCGCCTCGCCCGAACGCGAAATGACGACCTGCTCGCCCTTCGCATTCGTGACGTAACGCATCGTGGCCGTGAAGCGCACCGTACCGTTCGACTTCGCTTCGACCGTCGAAGCCACCGCCGCACGCGATGCCGCGCCACCGATGTGGAACGTACGCATGGTCAGCTGCGTGCCCGGCTCACCGATCGACTGAGCGGCGATCACACCCACCGCTTCGCCGACGTTGACGCGCGAACCGCGGCCCAGGTCGCGGCCGTAACACGCGGCGCACAGGCCATAACGCGTTTCGCAGGTCAGCGGCATGCGCACGCGCACTTCGTCGATGCCCAGACGTTCGATGGTTTCCACCGCGTCTTCGTCGAGCAGATCGCCCGACGCGTACAGCGTTTCCTGCGTTTCCGGGTTGACGATGTCCGCCATCGCGACGCGACCGAGAATACGGTCACGCAGTGCTTCGACGACTTCACCACCTTCGACCAACGCCTTCATCGCCACGCTCTGCGACGTGCCGCAATCGTCTTCGACGACGACCAGATCTTGCGTCACGTCGACCAGACGACGCGTCAGGTAACCCGAGTTCGCAGTCTTCAACGCTGTATCCGCCAGACCCTTACGAGCACCGTGCGTCGAGATGAAGTACTGCAACACCTTCAGGCCTTCGCGGAAGTTCGCGGTAATCGGCGTCTCGATAATGGAGCCATCCGGCTTCGCCATCAGGCCACGCATACCGGCCAGCTGACGAATCTGCGTCGCGGAACCCCGCGCGCCCGAGTCGGCCATCATGTAAATCGAGTTGAACGATTCCTGACGCGTTTCCTTGCCGTCGCGGTCAACAACCGGTTCTGTCGAGAGCTGCTCCATCATCGCCTTGCCGACCGCTTCCGACGTGTTCGACCAAATGTCGACCACGTTGTTGTAGCGTTCCTGTGCGGTGACGAGACCTGACATGTACTGACGGTCGTATTCCTTCACCTTCTTCGCTGCGTCGCCCACGATCGTTTCTTTCTGCGGCGGCACGAGCATGTCGTCCACGCAAATCGAGATACCGGCGCGCGTTGCCAGGCGGAAGCCCCTCTGCATAAGCTGGTCGGCGAAGATCACCGTTTCGCGCAGACCGCACTTGCGGAACGCCGTGTTGATCAGCTGCGAAATCTGCTTCTTCTTCAGCGGCTTGTTTAGCACCGAGAACGGCAGACCCGGCGGCAGGATTTCCGACAGGATCGAACGGCCGACGGTCGTCGCGTACAGCGAGATCTTCGGCACGAACGCCGGCGCGCCTTCGCTCTTGTCCTCGTTCGCCACCATTTCGGTAATACGCACGTTGACGCGCGAAGCCAGCTCGACTTCCTTGTTCTCGTACGCGCGGATCACTTCCGACACGCCCGTGAACGTCATGCCTTCGCCCTTGCCATTGATGGCTTCGCGCGACGTGTAGTACAGGCCCAGCACGATATCCTGCGACGGCACGATCGACGGATCGCCGTTGGCCGGGAACAGGACGTTGTTCGACGCGAGCATCAGCGTGCGCGCTTCCATCTGCGCTTCCAGCGACAGCGGCACGTGAACGGCCATCTGGTCACCGTCGAAGTCGGCGTTGAACGCCGCGCAGACGAGCGGGTGCAGCTGAATCGCCTTACCTTCGATCAGCACCGGCTCGAAAGCCTGAATGCCGAGACGGTGCAGCGTCGGCGCGCGGTTCAGCATGACCGGATGTTCGCGAATGACTTCTTCGAGAATGTCCCACACCACCGGCGTCTGATTCTCGACTTCCTTCTTCGCGGCCTTGATGGTCGTAGCCACGCCCATCACTTCCAGCTTGTTGAAGATGAAAGGCTTGAACAGTTCGAGCGCCATCAGCTTCGGCAGACCACACTGATGCAGCTTGAGCGTCGGGCCGACCACGATCACCGAACGGCCCGAGTAGTCGACGCGCTTACCGAGCAGGTTCTGACGGAAACGACCGCCCTTACCCTTGATCATGTCAGCGAGCGACTTCAACGGACGCTTGTTTGCGCCGGTCATCGCCTTGCCGCGACGGCCATTGTCGAGCAGCGAATCGACGGCTTCCTGCAGCATCCGCTTTTCGTTGCGGACGATGATCTCGGGCGCCTTCAGCTCGAGCAGACGCTTCAACCGGTTGTTACGGTTGATCACGCGGCGATACAGGTCGTTCAGGTCCGACGTCGCGAAACGGCCGCCGTCCAGCGGCACGAGCGGACGCAGTTCCGGCGGCAGCACCGGCAGCACGTCGAGCACCATCCAGTCAGGCTTGATGCCCGAACGCTGGAAGGCCTCGAGCACCTTCAGGCGCTTCGCGTACTTCTTGATCTTCGCTTCGGAACCGGTGTTCTTCAGTTCCGTGCGGAGTGTTTCGACCTGTTCATCGATGTTGATCGCGCGCAGCAGCTCGCGCACGCCTTCTGCTCCCATTTCGGCATGGAATTCGTCACCATACTCTTCGACCTTGTTGTAGTAATCCTCTTCCGTCATGATCTGCCGCGCTTTCAGCGGCGTCATGCCCGGATCGATCACCACGTATGCTTCGAAGTACAGCACGCGCTCGATGTCGCGCAGCGTCATGTCGAGCACCATGCCCAGACGCGACGGCAGCGACTTCAGGAACCAGATGTGCGCGATCGGCGAGGCCAGCTCGATGTGGCCCATCCGTTCGCGACGCACCTTCGCCAGCGTCACTTCGACGCCGCATTTCTCGCAAATCACGCCACGGTGCTTCAGGCGTTTGTACTTGCCGCAAAGGCATTCGTAGTCCTTGATCGGACCAAAGATCTTCGCGCAGAACAGACCATCCCGCTCCGGCTTGAACGTGCGGTAGTTGATGGTCTCCGGCTTCTTTACTTCGCCAAACGACCAAGAGCGAATCTTGTCAGGCGACGCGAGGCCGATCTTGATCGCATCAAAAACTTCTTCTTGTTGGACTTGCTTGAATAGATCGAGCAGAGCTTTCATTGCTTTCTCTCCGTAGTCCGATTAGTTGCGGTCCAGATCGATATCAATACCGAGCGAGCGGATTTCCTTCACCAACACGTTGAAGGATTCCGGCATGCCCGCGTCGATGACGTGATCACCCTTGACCAGATTCTCATAAACCTTGGTCCGGCCCGTCACATCGTCCGACTTGACCGTCAGCATTTCCTGCAGCACATACGATGCACCGTACGCTTCCAGCGCCCACACTTCCATCTCACCGAAGCGCTGACCACCGAACTGCGCCTTACCACCCAGCGGCTGCTGCGTGACGAGCGAGTACGGACCGGTCGAACGCGCGTGCATCTTGTCGTCGACCAGGTGGTGCAGCTTCAGGTAGTGCATGTAGCCGACCGTGACCGTGCGTTCGAATGCTTCGCCGGTGCGGCCGTCGTACAGCGTGACCTGGTTCTTCGACGGCGTCATACCGAGGTTCGTCGCGATGTCGTCCGGGTAAGCCAGATCCAGCGCGCGGGACATTTCGTCTTCCGTCACACCGTCGAACACCGGCGTCGCGAACGGCACACCTTCACGCAGATTCTTCGCGAGTTCGAGGATTTCGTCGTCGGTGAAGCTTTCTATCTCTTCCTGACGGCCTGACTCGTTGTAGATCTTCGTGAGGAACGCGCGCATTTCCTCGATCTTCGTCTGACGCTGCAGCATTTCGCCGATACGCCAGCCAAGACCCTTCGCGGCCCAGCCCAGATGCACTTCGAGAATCTGACCCACGTTCATCCGTGACGGCACGCCGAGCGGGTTCAGCACGACGTCGGCCGGACGGCCGTCTGCCATGTACGGCATGTCTTCGATCGGCACGATCTTCGACACGACACCCTTGTTACCGTGGCGGCCTGCCATCTTGTCGCCAGGCTGCAAACGGCGCTTGACGGCGAGGTACACCTTGACCATTTTCAGCACGCCCGGCGGCAGTTCGTCGCCCTGCGTGAGCTTCTTGCGCTTCTCTTCGAACGCGAGATCGAACTGGTGACGCTTCTGCTCGATCGAGTCCTTGATCGCTTCCAGCTGTGCCGCCGCTTCTTCGTCCGCGAGGCGGATGTCGAACCAGTGGTAGTGGTCGAGATCTTCGAGGTACGCGAGGTCGAGCTTCGTGCCCTTCGCGAGCTTCTTCGGACCGCCGTTCGTGACCTTGCCGTTCAGCATGCGGGCGAGACGCGAGAACGCGTCGCCTTCCACGATACGCAGCTGGTCGTTCAAATCGAGGCGATAACGCTTCAGTTCGTCGTCGACGATCTGTTGCGCGCGCTTGTCACGCGTGATGCCTTCGCGCGTGAACACCTGTACGTCGATCACCGTGCCGCTCATGCCCGACGGCACGCGCAGCGACGTGTCCTTCACGTCCGACGCCTTCTCACCGAAGATCGCGCGCAGCAGCTTTTCTTCCGGTGTCAGCTGGGTTTCGCCCTTCGGCGTGACCTTGCCGACCAGCACGTCGCCCGCTTCGACTTCCGCGCCGATGTACACGATGCCCGACTCGTCGAGACGGCCAAGCTGCACTTCAGCCAGGTTCGAGATGTCGCGCGTGATTTCTTCCGGTCCAAGCTTCGTGTCGCGAGCAACGACGTTCAACTCTTCGATGTGGATCGACGTGTAACGATCGTCGGCCACCACCTTTTCCGAGATCAAAATCGAATCTTCGAAGTTGTAGCCGTTCCACGGCATGAACGCGACGAGCATGTTCTGACCGAGCGCGAGTTCGCCCAGATCGGTCGATGCACCGTCGGCCAGCACGTCGCCACGAGCCACCTTGTCGCCGACCTTCGCGATCGGACGCTGGTTGATGTTCGTGTTCTGGTTCGAACGCGTGTACTTGATCAGATTGTAGATGTCCACGCCGACGTCGCCGGCAACGGCTTCATCGTCGTTCACGCGAATCACAATACGGCCCGCGTCGACGTAATCCAGCACGCCGCCACGCAGCGCCTGAACCGTCGTACCCGAGTCGACCGCAACCGTGCGCTCGATACCCGTACCGACGACCGGCTTTTCCGGACGCAGGCAAGGCACGGCCTGACGCTGCATGTTCGAGCCCATCAACGCGCGGTTCGCGTCGTCGTGCTCGAGGAACGGGATCAGCGATGCCGCCACCGACACGATCTGCGACGGCGCCACGTCCATGTACTGGATGCGGTTCGGCGTGACCATCAGCGTTTCGCCCGCTTCACGCGACGACACGAGTTCGTCGGTCAGCGTGCCGTCTTCGCTCACTGCGGCGTTCGCCTGCGCGATCACGTAGCAGCCTTCTTCGATCGCCGACAGATAGTCGATCTGGTTGGTCACCTTGCTGTCCAGGACCTTGCGATACGGCGTTTCGAGGAAGCCGTATTCGTTCAGGTGCGCGTACAAAGCGAGCGAGTTGATCAGACCGATGTTCGGACCTTCCGGCGTTTCGATCGGGCACACGCGGCCATAGTGCGTCGGGTGCACGTCGCGGACTTCGAAGCCTGCGCGCTCACGCGTCAGACCGCCCGGGCCCAGTGCGGAAACACGGCGCTTGTGCGTGATTTCCGACAGCGGGTTGGTCTGGTCCATAAACTGCGAAAGCTGCGACGAACCGAAGAACTCGCGGATTGCCGACGAAATCGGCTTCGAGTTGATCAGATCGTGCGGCATCAGATTTTCGCTTTCGGCCTGGCCGAGGCGTTCCTTCACAGCACGTTCGACGCGCACGAGACCCGCGCGGAACTGGTTCTCTGCAAGTTCGCCGACGCAACGCACGCGACGATTGCCCAAGTGGTCGATGTCGTCCACTTCGCCCTTGCCGTTGCGCAGTTCGACGAGGATCTTGATGGTGGCGAGGATGTCGTCGTCCTGCAACGTCATCGGCCCGATGATTTCGTCACGGCCGACGCGGCGATTGAACTTCATGCGGCCGACCTTCGACAAGTCGTACGCTTCTTCGCTATAGAACAGACGGTTGAACAGCGCCTCGACCGCTTCTTCGGTCGGCGGCTCGCCCGGACGCATCATGCGGTAGATCGCAATGCGCGCGGCCATTCTGTCGGCGGTTTCATCTATACGCAGCGTCGATGAGATGTACGGACCCTGGTCCAGATCGTTCGTGTAGAGCGTCTGAATGTCCTTGACCTTCGCCTCGTGCAGCTTTTCGAGCGCGGTTTCGGTGATTTCCTCGTTGGCGTTCGCGATCACTTCGCCCGTTTCCGGATCGATCACGTTCTTCGCCAGCACGCGGCCGAGCAGATAGTCCTCGGGCACCGAGATGAACTTCGTCTTCGCGTTTTCGAGGTCGCGAATGTGTTTGGCGTTGACGCGCTTGTCCTTCGCGACGACTAGATTGCCGTCACGATCGTTGATGTCGAAGCGCGCGACTTCGCCGCGCAGGCGCTCGGGAACGAATTCCATCTGCGTGCCTTCGCTCATCAACTGGAAGTTGTCGAACACAAAGAAGTTTGCGAGGATCTGTTCCGGCGTCAGGCCAATGGCCTTCAGCAGAATCGTGACCGGCATCTTGCGACGACGGTCGACGCGGAAGTACAACACGTCTTTCGGATCGAATTCGAAGTCGAGCCAGGAACCACGGTAAGGGATGATGCGCGCTGAGAACAGCAGCTTGCCCGAGCTATGCGTCTTGCCTTTGTCGTGTTCGAAGAACACGCCGGGCGAACGGTGAAGCTGCGAGACGATCACGCGCTCCGTACCGTTGATGACGAACGAACCCGTCGGCGTCATGAGCGGAATTTCGCCCATGTATACTTCCTGTTCCTTCACTTCCTTGACGACCGGCTTGCTCGGCGATTCCTTGTCGAGCAGAACCAGACGCACTTTCGCGCGCAGGGCCGAGCAGTACGTCAGACCGCGCTGCTGGCATTCCTTGATGTTAAACGCGGGAGGCGACGGCATGTAGTTGACGAACTCCAGACGCGCGAATCCATTGTGCGAGACGATCGGGAAAACGGAGCTGAATGCAGCTTGCAGACCTTCTGCCTTGCGCTGCGACGACGACGTGTCTGCTTGCAGAAACGTCTGGAATGATTCAAGCTGGGTCGCCAGCAAAAAAGGAATTTGGTGAACGATGGGGCGCTTCCCGAAACTCTTGCGAATACGCTTCTTCTCGGTGAAGGAATATTGCATACGATCTCCGAATCACGGCGGGCGCTACCGAGGCGGGATACCTCGACGACGCAGCCCGGTGTTCACCGACTGAGGACTCGTGAAGATGTCCGGGGAGGACACGCGAGTCTAGAAGCTTGGTGGTTGGCCGCTACCAACCGCTAGCTGACGGCAGCGGATGCCTGTGTTTCCCGCTACCCGACCAAACTTGCCTTCTGCAGTCGCTTCAGAAGACAAAGAGAACTACCGGAAAAATCTGCCGAACCGACCGTTCTCTTTGGCTTCTGTGAGGACTTTTTTTGCCTGTCTTCAGGCAAAAAAACTGCGTCCCCACAAAGCACAAAAAGGCTGGCGGTAAAACCGCCAGCCTTCCGCACAGCGCAAGCAAACTTACTTGATTTCAGCCTTCGCGCCAGCGTCTTCCAGCTTCTTCTTCGCTTCTTCAGCAGCAGCCTTCGGCACCGCTTCTTTGATGGGCTTCGGTGCGCCGTCAACCAGGTCCTTCGCTTCCTTCAGGCCAAGACCCGTCAGTTCACGAACAGCCTTAATCACGGAAACCTTGTTCGCGCCTGCTTCAAGCAGGTTCACGATGAACTCGGTTTGCTCTTCAGCAACAGCGATGCCGCCGGCTGCCGGAGCAGCGACTGCAACAGCAGTTGCCGACACGCCGAACTTCTCTTCGAACGCCTTGACCAGCTCGTTCAGTTCCAGAACCGACATGGAGCCAACGGCTTCTAGGATGTCTTCTTTTGCGATTGCCATTTGAAATACTCCTAAATTGAATTCGGATCGAGCTAGCGATCTAGCTTTGCCTAACTTAATTAAGCGACTAGCACCCAAGCGCGGTCGTTACGCAGCTTCGCCCTGCTTCTTTTCAGCCAGCGCGGCCAGAGCGCGCACAAAGCCGGAAACAGGAGCCTGCATGACGAACAGCAGCTTGGAGAGCAGTTCTTCACGGCTCGGGATATTGGCCAGCGCTTGCACGCCCGCCTTATCCATCACCTTGCCTTCGTAGGAACCAGCCTTGATGATCAACTTGTCATTGCTCTTGCCGAAGTCGTTGACGACCTTGGCAGCGGCAATGGCATCTTCCGAGATGCCATAGATCAGAGGGCTGGTCATCTGCTCAGCCAGCGGAGCGAACGGGGTACCTTCGACGGCACGACGTGCCAGCGTGTTCTTCAACACGCGCAGATACACCTGTTGCTCACGCGCTTTCGCGCGCAGCTTGGTCAGATCGCCAACCGTGATCCCACGATACTCAGCGAGCACCATCGTCTGGGCCTTCGCGACTTGCGCGGCGACTTCAGCGACGACTGCCTGCTTATCTTCTTTGTTCAGTGGCACGGTTAAACCTCCAGATTCGATGCACTTGGGCGAACTACCCGCATGCACCACGTTCGATAACGGCGTCCGACTGTTAGGAATATTTCAATCGATCGGTGACCACCAACTGGCGATCGACAAACGACTTCAACCACTGCAAAACTGTTTCGGGTTCGCCATCTGTGTTGGCTTGAATTAAGACGATGCCTACCTGATGCATCACCACCAACGGTCTTTGACAACCGGCTGCTCGGTCAATCGACTCCGCAACCGCCCAAACCCCTTTCCTTTAAGCGGCGCGACGATGAGGTCGCGCCGAAATTTCTTACTGCGCCAGCGTGGCTTGATCCACGCGAACGCCGACACCCATCGTGCTCGACAGTGCGACCTTACGCAGGTACACGCCCTTGCTCGTTGCCGGCTTGGCCTTCTGCAGCGCGTCGATCAGCGCCGACAGGTTTTCACGCAGCTTTGCCGGTTCGAACGATGCACGACCGATCGTGCCGTGGATGATACCGGCTTTGTCGACGCGGAACTGGATCTGACCCGCCTTGGCGTTCTTGACCGCGGTCGCGACGTCCGGCGTCACGGTGCCGACCTTCGGGTTCGGCATCAGGCCGCGCGGGCCGAGAATCTGGCCCAGCGTACCGACAACACGCATCGTGTCCGGCGAAGCGATCACCACGTGGAAGTTCAGATTACCGGCCTTGACTTGCTCAGCCAGGTCTTCCATGCCAACCACGTCTGCGCCTGCTGCGCGAGCTTGTTCAGCCTTGTCGTCTTGCGCGAACACTGCCACGCGAACCGACTTGCCGGTACCGGCCGGCAGAACCACGGAACCACGAACTACCTGGTCCGACTTCTTGGCATCAGTGCCGAGTTGCACAGCAACGTCGATCGACTCGTCGAACTTCGCGCTCGCGCACTCCTTGACGAGCGACAGAGCCTCGTCGATCGCGTACAGTTTTTGACGATCAACCTTGTTCGCGAATGCCTGAAGGCGCTTCGAAAGCTTAGCCATTTACAACACGCCCTCCACTGTGGTGCCCATCGAACGCGCACTGCCGGCGATCGTGCGCACGGCCGCGTCCAGATCAGCTGCCGTAAGATCCACCATCTTCGTTTTCGCGATTTCTTCCGCTTGAGCGCGGGTGATGTTGCCGACCTTGTCGGTGTGCGGCTTTGCCGAACCCTTGTCAAGCTTGGCTGCCTTCTTGATCAGAACGGTAGCCGGCGGCGTCTTCATGATGAACGTGAAGCTCTTGTCCGCGAATGCCGTGATAACCACCGGCATCGGCAGACCCGGCTCCATGCCCTGAGTTTGCGCGTTGAACGCCTTGCAGAACTCCATGATGTTTAGACCGCGTTGGCCCAACGCCGGGCCGACCGGCGGCGACGGGTTGGCTTTACCTGCAGGAATCTGCAGCTTGATAAAGCCGACAATTTTCTTTGCCATGTTAAAAACCTCTGCTGAACGCGTGAGCGTTCGGTGAGTGATAACGCGCTTTCGACGTTTCTGCCTAGTGACGCTCCTCAACGGTCATAGCGCGGACGTAAGCGCGAATCGCGCGAAGGCAGTGACGCCCGCGGCAGTGACGCCCGCGCGCGATGCGCGATGTGATCGTTAGGTCTTCTCGACCTGACCGAACTCGAGTTCGACCGGCGTCGAGCGACCGAAAATCGTGACGGAAACCCGGACTTTGGATTTCTCGTAATTGACTTCTTCGACGTTGCCGTTGAAGTCCGTGAACGGACCTTCTTTCACGCGGACCATCTCGCCTGCCTCGAACAGCGTCTTCGGCCGTGGTTTCTCGACGCCTTCCTGCATCTGCGACATGATCTTTTCGACCTCACGCGGCGAGATCGGGCTCGGGCGATTGCGCGCACCACCGACAAAACCCGTCACTTTGGCTGTATTCTTGACCAGATGCCAGGTTTCGTCCGTCATCTCCATTTCAACCAGGACATAGCCGGGGAAGAAACGCCGCTCGGTGACCGACTTATGGCCACCCTTTACTTCAACTACTTCTTCGGTCGGAACGAGAATCTGACCGAATTGATCTTGCATACCTGCGCGTTCGATGCGCTCCTGAAGCGCACGTTGCACGCTCTTCTCCATGCCGGAGTAGGCGTGCACGACGTACCAACGCTTTCCGCTCGGGGATGTCGGAGTATCGCTCATATCATTTCCAACCCAGAATCATCGAGAATATCACCCATTCGATCGACTTATCGCTAAGCCAGAGAAAAATAGCCATGATCAGGACAAACGCGAACACCACCAGTGTGGTTTGCGTTGCCTCTTTGCGAGTCGGCCAAACAACCTTGCGAACTTCTTTATACGAGTCCTTGGCGAAGGCAATGAACGCCTTGCCCGGCGCGGAGAGAAGAGCGACCGCCACACCAGCGGTTACACCGACTGCGAGCGCCGCACCACGGAAGTACCACTCTTGACCCGAAAACCAGAAGAAGAAACCCACGAACCCGGCCAAGACCAACAATACGCCGGCCACCAACCTCAGCTTGTCGCCGGAAGTATTCACAGTTTCGACGGAAGGATTCGCCATAACACTTTAAACAACGCCGGTTGGCGCGAGAATTTGGCAGGGGCAGAGGGAATCGAACCCCCAACCTTCGGTTTTGGAGACCGACGCTCTGCCAGTTGAGCTATACCCCTAACTATTTGAAGTCGGCGGAAACTGCCGACCCCGAAAACTGCTAACTACCACCGAGAAGATCTCTGGCCATTACTCGATAATTTTCGTCACGACACCGGCGCCGACGGTACGACCGCCTTCACG
>LFJI01000456.1 GCA_001235855.1 Candidatus Burkholderia brachyanthoides | reverse complement strand
TGCCGGGTGGTGTGGGAGGGGATCGGTTAGGTTACTGGCCGCCCCTATCCCGATTCAACGCGCGATACGTGCTCAGACCTTCTTGACCGACGCTTCGTAAATCTCGTCGATCGACTGCTCGAGCGTCTTGTCGAACTCCGCGTCGCTCATCGACTTCTTCAACTCGTTGATGAGCGCGCGCGAAAAGCTCGCGATCATGCCGTGGTTTTCCGTGAGCTTCTTGCACACGTCGGTGCGCCTGTAGCCGCCCGACAGTGCGACAACGCGCACGACACGCGGATGCTCGATCAGCGGACGGTAAAAATCGGTTTCGTCGGGAATGGTGAGCTTGATCATCACCTTGCTCGATTCCGGCAGCACATTCAGGCCCTTGAGCAGTTCGTCGCGAAGGATCTTTTCGCAAGCCTTTTTATCGGCGCTATTGATCGATACTTCCGGTTCGAGGATCGGCACCAGGCCATGCGCGATGATCTGCTTGCCCACTTCGAACTGCTGCGCCGCGATCGCCGCGATGCCCTTCTCCGACGCGCCGGTGATCACCGAGCGCATCTTGGTGCCGAACACGCCGAGATTGACCGCACGCGCGAGCAGGTCGTCGAGGCCGGGGATCGGCTTCATCATCTGCACACCATCGGCTTCCGCTTCAAGGCCCTTGTCCACTTTCAGGAACGGCACCACGCCGCGGTCTTCCCACAGGAAGGTGGGCACCGGCTTGCCGCCCGCTTCGCCATCCATCGTGCGCTCGAACAGGATCGCGCCGATCACCTTGTCGCCCGTGAAGGACGGCGCCGTCATGATGCGCACGCGCATCTCGTGCATTAGCTTGAACATTTCGGCGTCGCCGTTATAAGCGTCGTCAGGAATTCCGTACTGCCGCAATGCGCCAGGCGTCGAGCCGCCGCTCTGATCCAGAGCCGCAATGAACCCATTTTTCTCAGCCATTTGCGCAAGCATCTTTTCGTTAGCCACGAACATCACCTCCTCAAAGTTCAAACACCGGAACGCGCGCGAGCAACGAACCGGGCTTCTGGTTCCGCTTTGATAAGCGTAAAGATTTTGGCGTGCGACTTTCTCGTGCAAATCCGCCATTTCACCGGCTTTGGGACGCGAAATGGCGCTAAACGACAGGCCAGCGCCCGCCAACGGGCACTAAACACTCAGGAAGGATGAGCTCAGGACGCGGTGTTGGCGGTTTTGATCGCGCGGGTGTCGGCGGCTGAACACGAGTCCGAGACGGCGCAGAAACGATGGCGTTTCCGTGAACTTGGGAAGTGGCCCCGGAGCGAACTGTTCGGCGGCAGCCACGGGTACGAGCGCGTCGCGCGCGGCGGCGCAGCGCTGATTGAGCGTGCGGCGCGTGTCCGCATCGTCGATCAACTCTTGCGCGGTCGCCAGGCCGTGCTCGAATTGCAGCGCGTAGGCGACATCGGTGAGTCTTCGTGACGGCCGCGAACGCCAGCGTGACGGTACGTTGTTGGCGCTTCCATGCGTCGAGATCGTCGTTGCCCGTGCATCACAGATGCCCTCCTCTCTGCGATGAAGTGGCACTAATGTTAGCCTGAGAGTTGTAAATTTTCGTTGTCGGGTCACAACAGGCGATCAAAAAGTCGTACGTATCGTTGCGCCGTTCTGCGCTAAAGAGCATTCGTGCGACCGGATCAACCCGCCGCGAAGGCCTGCAAGGCCCGGTTGAACGCGCCCGGATTCGCGACATTCATGCCGCCATGCGATGCCCCGTTGACGGTCGTCCGCTCCGCGAATTCGATCCATTCCTCGAGCTTTTCCACGTTGTTGCGGAACATACGCGGACTTTTCTGGCCCTCAATCAGCAGCGTGCGGCATTTGATGTCGCGCGCAGCCTCCCGAGTGTAGGCGGACAGCGGATCGTGCAACTGCTTGGGCAGCGTCAGCGCATTGTCCAGCGCCATGCGGCGAAAACCCTGCGTGCTCTTGTTCCAGAAGCCCGGCATGCTGATCGAATCGACGAACATTTCGAGGCCACGGTCGTATTCCCCCTGCTCGATCAGCTCGGCCACGCGCGCGCAACGCGTTGGTCGCGGGCGGCAGGACGGCTTGCGCGGCCTGCGGCGTGATCTGCCGCGGGCCGCCCGGATTGGCGAGCGTGAGCGCCTTCACGAGGCGCGGATACTCGCGCGCCAACTGAAACGCCACCGCGCCGCCGCGCGAATGCCCGACCAGATGCACCGGCGCGATCTCCATCGCCTCGATGAACTCCGCCATTTCCGCGACATGCGCGGCCCAGCCAAATTCGCCCTGCACGAAGGCATCGACCACCGGCCGCGTGAAGTAGTGCGACAGGCTCGTGCAGCGGAAACCCTTCGCCAGCGGCCCGAGCTGCGCGCTCCAGTAGCGATAATCGCACAGCGAGCTGTGGATGAACAGCATCGGCTCGCCTTCGCCGCACTCCACGTAGGGCACGGAAATGCCGGAACGGGTGTGCGCCGTGAAAAGGTGGCGTTTTCTAGCGGGCGCAAGCTCCGCTCGGC
>LFJI01000455.1 GCA_001235855.1 Candidatus Burkholderia brachyanthoides | reverse complement strand
CGCGCTCACGTCCTCGTGGCGGCCAGCCTTGCCGAACCGGGAGTCATACTGACTTAACAGTCACGGCGAACGGGGACCTCAATGCGCCCCCGACACTGCCCCGCCGCCGCCCTTCGCCACCTTCGTGATTCAGATCAGCGGAATGATCAGAATGAAGATAACCGCCGAGATCAGGAAGATATCGTTCAGGCTCATCATTGCGGCTTGCGAATTGACGGTGAAGTTGAACATGCTGCGCGCCTGCGCCGTGTTGATATCGAGCGTGGATTGGGACATGCCGAGCGATTGCAGGAACGTCGGGTTATAGATGTTCGCCTGCTCCGTCAACCGTTCGTGATGCAGCGCGATGCGGTCGTCCCAAGCATTGCCCGCGAGCGACGTGCTGACCGCGCCGCAGAACACGCGCGCGAAGTTCGATAGGCCCGCCGCCGGAATCTTCGAGGGCGGCAAGCCCGACAGCACGATCGCGGTGAGCGGCACGAAGAACATCGCCATCGGAATGCCTTGCAGCAGCGTGGGCAGCACGAGGTGCCACGTGTCGATCTCGATCACGTACTTCGAGCGCAGCCAGAACACGAACGCGAAACCAACGAACGCCATCGTCGCGATGATGCGTGCGTCGCTGAGCGGCAGCACCTTGCCCATCACCGGCGCGAGCATCACCGCAAAAATGCCGAGCGGCGCGGTAACGAGACCGGCATCGACGGAGCGGTAGTTCAGGTATTGCTGCATCCATTGCGGCAGCAGCACGAGATTGCCGAAGAACACGCCGTACGCGACCGAAATCGCCACCGTGCCGCCGACGAAATTGCGCCCCGCGAACAGCCGCGGATCGACCACAGGGTTCTCCTCCGTCAACTCCCACACGACGAAAACGCGAACGCGATCACCGCGATGATGGCCAGCACGACGATCACCGGCGATGAGAACCAGTCGAGGTCGCGGCCCTTGTCGAGCATGATCTGCAGTGACACGACCCATGACACCAGCAGAAACAGCCCGACGACATCGATGGGCGCCTGCCGGGTCTTCGATTCGCGCTCGCGGTAGATGTGATCCACGACCACGAATAGCTGTCGGTGATCCAGCCGCCGAGCGCGGGCCCCGCGATCGGGCCGACGGTCACGGCCATCGCCCAAAGGGACAGCGCCATCGACGCCTTCTCTTTCGGATAGGAGCCGAGCAGAACCGCCTGCGACAGCGGAATCAGCGGACCGGCGACGGCGCCCTACAGCACGCGCGCGATCAGCAGCATCGGCAGATTGGGCGCGAGACCGCACAGCCACGAGGACAGCCGAACATCAGGATCTCGCCGACGAACAGGCGCACCTGTTCGAGCCGCTGCGTGAGCCAGCCGGTCAGCGGAATCGACACCGCATTGGAGGCGGCGAACACCGTGATGACCCACGTGCCCTCGTTGACGGACACGCCGAGATTGCCGGAGATGGTCGAATCGCGACGTTGGCGATCGACGAATCCAGCACGTTCATGAAGGTCGCGAGCGCCACCGCGAAGGTGGCGAGCACGAGCTTGCCGCCCTCGAGCGGCGGGGGTGGCGCGGGAGTGACGGGTGCGGCGTTATTGGCGGGTGGCGCGTTCGGCGGCGTCGGTGTGCTCATGCGGCTCCTGGGCGTCGCGCTGCGGCGTGTGCGCCACGGACGGTTTCGGTCAAGCCGCCAGTTTGCCTTGGCGAGAAAAAAGCTGCAAAATCAAAAGATAGAGGTCCCGCCATGCGGTGTACGAAAATCCGTATCTACGCGTCGACACGCCGCCACGCCAAAGATAGGCTGAAAGTATCGATACGTATCTACGGTATGGGAGGAGCCATCATGCCCAAACAAATCCTCAAACGTTTGGGCAATAGCCTTGCCGTGCGCATTCCTGCCAATACCGCCGCTAAGGTTTCGTTAGAGGAGGGTCAGGACGTGTGCGTAGAAGTGGAGAATGGCCGCGTCGTCATGCGGCCGCATGAAGCGATCCGCCGTTTTTCTCGCGAGCGGCTGATTCAGCAGTACCGGGAAGGCAAGCTCGCGGCTCACGGCGAACTCGACTTCGGCGATCCCGTGGGTTCGGAGTGGAGCGGTCCGGACGGCGCATCACGCGAGGGCATCAAATGAAAAACGGAATTCCGGATGCCGGGGACGTGGTGCGGCTTCCATCGGACCGTCGAAGAGCAACGAGCAGGACGGATACCGCGCCGTGCTGGTCATTTCCGATCTCATGATGAACGAAATCACCCGGTGCTTCACCGGCTTGCCGATCACCTCGACCATCCGTGGATGGGAAACCGGAGTGCCCATCCACGGATGGCCGGGCGTCGCGCTGGTCGATCAGCTTCGATTCTGGCGTTACGTCGAAAGCGGCATCGACTTCAGAGGCGAGACGGTCACCGAAGACGAACTCGACGCCGCGAAATTCGCAATTCGCTCGTTCCTGCGACTTTGAACGTGAATAAAAGGCCAGTTCAAAAAGGTCGCTCAGCTTGGCTGAAGATGTTCCAGCAGGCG
>LFJI01000454.1 GCA_001235855.1 Candidatus Burkholderia brachyanthoides | reverse complement strand
TGCTCATTTAACGGACAAAGCCCTGGGGCGAAGCCAGGGCTTTGTCAGCAGTCTGAAGGGCAGCGGCGCGCTGCCCTCTTTTTACCGATGCGAAACCGCACACTCAGAACGGCGTATCGCCTTCGATGGTCGTGCGATACAGCTTGCGCCGCAGATGGTCCGGCGTGCCGGCGGCGAGATGCATTAGCGAGCGGTTGTCCCAGAAGACCATGTCGCGCTCGGCCCAGCGATGCCGGTACACGAACTCGGGCCGCACGCTGTGCGCGAAGAGTTCGTCGAACAGCGCGGCTTTCGTCCTCGGGCATGTCGGCGATGCGCGTCGTGAAGTGCTCGCTCACGAACAGCGCCTTGCGCCCCGTCTCCGGATGCGTGCGCACGACCGGATGCACCACCGGCTTCACTTGCGCGATCTGCTTGGGCGTGCGTGAGATTGGGCCGCCACGGGCTGCACTTCTGCAACTCGGCATAGCGTGCGAAATAGGTATGCTCGGCGCGCAAATCCGCGAGCGCGTCGCGCAAATGCGTGGGCAGTGCATCGTAGGCCGCGTGCATGTTGGCGAACAGCGTATCGCCGCCCTCGGACGGCAATTCCTGCGCCTGCAACATGGAACCGAGACTCGGCTTCTCCTTGTACGAGAGATCCGAATGCCAGAAATGGCCGGCATCGCCAAGGCCGATCGGCTTGCCGTTCTCGACGATGTTCGACACGATCAGCACTTCCGGATGCTGCGCCAGCGCGAGCTGATGCAGCACATGAATCTGCAATTGCCCGAAGCGCCGGCTGAACGTGATCTGCTGCGCGGGCGTGATGCGCTGATCGCGAAACACCAGCACGTGATGATCGAGATGCGCGCGATGAATGGGCGCAAAATCCTCGGCGGCAAGCGGCTCGGCTCAGATCGAGCCCGACGATTTCGGCGCCGAGCGGCACATCGAAGGCGTGAATGGCGAAGCGTTGAGGTGCGGTCTCCTCATGCGCCGTGAAATCGGCAACGGTAGTCATGGTATTTCGATGATCCAGTTGATTCAGTGTGAGGGTCCCGTCAATCTACCGCCGCCACTCAGGCGTCGCAACGAAGCATTTGCGCTAGCTTTAGCGCTGCGTCAGGTAAGCGTTATCTGGTGTTCCGGCGCACAATACTGGGCGGCTGCGCGCTTGCGCGAGCCGCTCCACTCATCATACGAACGCCCCGAGCCATGAGCGATACGACCTCGAAACCCGCCACGCAAATCTGGCGATCCGTCACGGTGAAACGGAATGGAGCAAGTCCGGCCAGCACACCGGGCACGACCGATATCGCGCTGACCGAGCGCGGCCGCGAACAGGCCGTCGCGCTCGCGCCGCTGCTCACCGCGCAACCTTTCGATCTCGTGCTGACGAGCCGGATGCAGCGCGCCATCGAGACCTGCCGCCTTGCCGGACTGGGCAAGCGTTTGGCCATCGAGCCCGATCTGCACGAATGGAACTACGGCGTCTATGAAGGCCACAAATCCGTGGATATCCGCAAGGAACTGCCGGACTGGTCGGTGTAGCATTCGCCGATTCCCGATAGCAAAAATCTCGCCGATGTCGGCGCGCGCGCAAGCTGTCATCGACCGCCTGCTGGCGACGGGCGCGAGCCGAATTGCGCTATTTGCGCACGCGCATTTCCTGCACTGTTTCGCGGCTCAATGGGCGACCGGCTCGCCCGCGCTCGGCACGCATCTCGCGCTCGATACCGCCGCCGTCAGCGTGCTCGGCTTCGAGCGCGACGTGCGCGTGATCCTCAAGTGGAATCATCAGCAGTAGCGCCGCCGCGTGTGTGACGGCCCGCGCGCCGATGTTAAAATTTGTGGATAGAAAATGGCATTCTCCTGTGGTTCTCCCGCTTAACCGCTCCTCGATGAGCCGATGATGCCTACACACACGCAAGGCGCGTTCATTCGCTACGCCTTGCGCAACGTCATGTTCAAACGGAGGCTCATCGGATGTTCCCTTCTGTACTTGCGGTCGCCGTCGGCGGCGCGCTCGGTTCGCTGCTTCGCTGGGTGCTCGGCCTGCAGTTGAACGCACTTTTCCCCGACCTGCCGCTCGGCACGCTTGCTTCCAATGTCATCGCCGGATACGTCATCGGCGTGGCGATCGCGTTCTTCGCGCGACTGCCGAATCTCGCCATCGAATGGCGGCTGTTCGTCATCACCGGGCTGATGGGCGGACTCTCCACTTTCTCGTCGTTTTCGGCGGAAGTCGTCGCAAGCCTTCAGCAAGGAAAGTATGGCTGGGCGGTCGGCGAAGTCGGCATCCACGTGGCTTCGTCTCTGACGATGACTGCGCTCGGCATCGCCACCGTGACCGTGGTCGCGCATCTGCGTCCCGGGACGCTTTAAGCGAAGCGCAATACCGCTCTAAAAGGCCAGTTCAAAAAGAGCCCGGAAGGACTGTTTATTTACTTTCCCGCGAAACGGTTAACCTTGGATACCTGAACAACGGATCAAGGAATGCCGGCGCCTATCATCGATGACGAACTGTGGGC
>LFJI01000453.1 GCA_001235855.1 Candidatus Burkholderia brachyanthoides | reverse complement strand
CCGAAGTGTTACCCCTGTCCTGGAACAGGTGTTACCCATGTCTCCGGTCTATACAATTCTCGAAAGTCCCTTCATCGATGCGCTCGGCGTGCAGCTCATCAAGGCTGTCGACGGTGAAAGCGAAGTGCGCATGCCGTTGCAGGAAACGCATATGAACACCTGGGGTATTGCGCACGGTGGCGTCACCATGACGTTGCTCGACGCGGCGCTCGCCATCGCGGCGTGCAGCGTGGCGGGCGACGGCGTGGGCGTGGTCACCGTCGAGATGAAGGTGAATTTTATGCAGCCGGGGCGCGGCGAGTTGCGCGGCTTCGGTCGCATTTTGCATCGCTCGACGACCATGGCATATTGCGAGGGCGAGATTCGCGACAGCGAGGGGCATTTCGTCGCGAAGGCGCTCGGCACGTTCAAATACATGAAGCGGCTCGCGGTCGGACGCGATATCGTCCGCCAGAAACTGCGCTCCGATCCCGAGGCGACGCCGGGGCCGAGCGACGCGTGACGCTTCGTTCTTCCTGAAGCCGGTTTTGAGCTTTCCACGAAATTGCTACCAAGGGGAACCGCAATGGCAGACGCACCGATGAACCATCAGATCTTGCTCGTGTCCCGTCCCGAAGTCGAGGCATCGACGGCGAATTTCAAGCTCGTGGAAACGCCGCTCGCACCGCTGAAAGAGGGCGAACTGCGCGTGCGCAATCACTTCCTCTCGCTCGATCCGTACATGCGTGGGCGCATGAGCGACACCAAATGCTACACCGAGCCACAGCCGATGAACGAAGTGATGGTGGGCGGCACGGTGGGCGAGGTGATCGAATCGCACAATGCGTCGTTTAAGGCGGGCGACACGGTGGTCAGCATATTCGGCTGGCAGGAATACGGCACCTCGGAGGGCAAGGGCCTAACAAGGTCGATACCGCCAGCGTGCCAATGATCTCGGCGCGGTCGGCATGCCGGGCGTGACGGCATGGTACGGGCTGAATCGGATCATCGAGCCGAAGCCGGGCGAAACCGTCGCGGTAAGCGCGGCGAGCGGCGCGGTGGGCAGTGTCGTCGGTCAATTGGCGAAGGCGGCGGGTTGTCGCGTGATCGGCATCGCAGGCGGCGCGGACAAGTGCCGTTAAGTCACGGAGACGCTCGGCTTCGATGCCTGCGTCGATTACAAGGCGGGCAAGCTCTACGACGACTTAAAAGCCACCGCGCCCGACGGTATCGACGGCTATTTCGAGAACGTCGGCGGCGACATACTCGATGCGGTGCTGCCGCGCATTTCGGGCGCATCGCGCGCTGTGCGGCCTGATCTCCGGTTACGACAGCGTCACGCCGCCGATCAAGGCGCCGCGCTTTTTCCTAACGGCGCGTCTGACGCTGCAAGGTTTCATCGTCACAGAGCAAATGGATGTGTGGCCGCAAGCGCTGAAAGAACTCGGCGAGCGCATCGCGACCAACAAGCTCGTGTTTCGCGAAAGCGTCGCCCAGGGGCTGGAAAACGCGCCCGAAGCGTTTCTCGGTCTGTTGCGCGGAAAGAACTTCGGCAAGCAACTGGTGAAGCTCGTTTGAACACGCGCTTTTATTAATGACGGAACGTGGATCGCTTCGAAGGCAAGGTAGCCGTCGTCACGGGCGTGGGCAGCGGCTGGGCGCGTGTTCGTTTTAAAGGGAAAGGGCGCATCGCTCGGCATGAAGCTCGAGCTTGCCGACGTCGATCAGGCCGCGCTCGATGCCTCGCTGAAGATGGCGGACGAAGCGGGCGTCGATACCATCGGCGTGCGCACCGACGTGTCGGATGCCGTGCAGGTCGAGGCGCTCGACCGCGCGACGCTCGACGCCTTCGGCGGCGTGCCATCTGCTTGTTCAACAACGCGGGCGTCGGGGCGGGGCGGGCGGCTTCGTCTGGGAAAACAGTGCGAACGACTGGCAGTGGGTATTCGGCGCCAACGTGATGGGCGTGGTCAACGGGCTGCGCGCGTTCACGCCCATCATGCTGAAGCAGAGCGAGCCCGCGCATATCGTCAACACGGCGTCGGTGGCGGGCCTGCTCGCCGCGCCCGCCATAGGCGTGTACAACGCGTCGAAGCACGCGGTGGTCGCGATCACCGAGACGCTGTATCACGACGGTATCACGATCTGCGGCTGACTGGGGCGCCGGTCGGCGTGTCGCTGCTGTGTCCGGCGTTCGTGCCGACCGGCATCGCCGATGCCGAGCGTTCGCGGCCCGCGTCGCTCGCCAATGACGCACCTTACACCCCGTCGCAAAAGCTCGCGGCGCGACAATTCGCGAAAGCGGCAAGCTGACGGCGCGCGACGTCGCCGATCGGACCTTCGATGCGATCCGCGAAAGCCGCTTCTACGTGATCACGCATCCGGCCATCATGCCATCGGTGCAACTGCGGCTCGACGATATCGCGCAACTGCGCAATCCGACCGATCCCATGTCGCTGCGGCGCGAGAAGAAGAGGGAATAGTCCATTACGTCATTGAATTGGCACTGGCCGAATTCGGCGTGAAGGATCGTCA
>LFJI01000452.1 GCA_001235855.1 Candidatus Burkholderia brachyanthoides | reverse complement strand
ACAGATGTCCATATTGCTGTGCTACCTCAAATATTTTGTGACACAGTAGTACTAGACGAGTTTCTACTGGCCGCACACTGGTAGCTGCCAGTGGTCCTCCGGCTGCGGCTACCCTAGGGCGCCGCGCAGGCCGAGCATCCAAACCTAGCTGTCCGTAAAGGCTGTGAATGCCGCCATAAGGAAAGATGGTACAAAAGAAAATGTCCCGTCAACTGACGGGACATTCTTGGGACAACCAGAAGGAAGATTTACTCTAACTCGACATAAACAGGAGTTAGAAGAGAATCGATAAGTCGTTGATCCTTCTAAGAAATTTTGGTCGGGGTGAGAGGATTCGAACCTCCGGCCTCTACGTCCCGAACGTAGCGCTCTACCAGGCTAAGCTACACCCCGAATTTTCCAACTAATTTACAACCATGGACTCTTACGCCGTTTCAGTCTCGTTTAAGAGTGCCTCGACGTCGAGTAAGAACATAATTCTAGTAAGCTCTCTTTGAAAATGGAATCGGGAAATGAAGAAATCGCATTTGCCGCTGCCTGAGCCTCTTTGCGCGCGCATTCCAGCGTGTGATCCAGCGCGCCGGACATCGTGATTGCGTGGAAGATCGTGTCGAAGCGATCCGTGCCGCCTTGTTCGATCGCCTCGCGCGCGCGCGCCGCCTGTTCTTCGGTGCCGTATTCCATCATATAGATGAGCGGCAAAGTGGGCTTGCCTTCGCGCAGGTCGTCGCCGGCATTCTTGCCCATCGATTCCGGCGTGCCGGTGTAATCGAGCCAGTCGTCCATGATCTGGAACGCCGTGCCGATGCGCCGGCCGAATTCCGCCGCCGCCGCTTCCGTGCGCGCGTCCGAACCCGCGAGGACCGCGCCGAGTTGGGCCGCCGCTTCGAACAGCTTCGCCGTCTTGTAGCGGATCACCTGCATGTAACGCGCTTCGTCGACGTCCGAATCGTGCATGTTCAACAACTGCAGCACTTCGCCTTCGGAAATGATGTTGGTCGCAGCGGAGAGAATCTCCATCACGCGCATCTTGCCGGCGCTCACCATCATCTCGAACGAGCGCGAGTACAGGAAGTCGCCGACCAGTACGCTCGCTGCATTGCCGAACAGCGCGTTGGCGGTCTTGCGGCCGCGACGCAGGTCGGATTCGTCGACGACGTCGTCGTGTAAGAGCGTCGCCGTGTGAATGAACTCCACCACCGCCGCGAGTTCATGGCGATGTCCGGTCGTGTCGCCCAGCGCGCCGGAAACCAGCAGCAGCAGCGCCGGACGCAGTCGCTTCCCGCCCGCGCCGATGATGTACTCCGAAATCTGGTTGATCAGCATCACTTCTGATGCCAGGCGCTGCCGGATGACACGATTGACCTGCTGCATGTCCTCGGCGATCGGGGCGAGCAGCGCGGCGGCGTTGGGAGAGGAAGTGGCGGTGGACGACATGATCGGCAAATAGGATGATGCGGCGGATTATAAGCCGAATCCGACTCGCGCCGGGACTCGACACGCCGGGAAAGGGCACGCCGGCGTGGATTCACGGGAAAATCAGGCGCTTTTCGCCGAGGATCGGGTGGCTATCGCGCACTAGCGTCGTCACAAGCGGCGTGCCTGACTGCTTCTGCTCACGTCGGCTTGTCGGGGCTCGGCGCCTACGCGGAAAACAGAAACGTCAACGCTTTTTGACGTCGTACGTAACTCTATGTATAATTTAATATTTTACTCGCGTGGTGCGTGGAAAATCTTGAAATTTCCTGCGGCAACACAAGTTGAAAACGGGAAAAATGAATTCAGAGTGAGGTTCTCAATGTACGCGGTCATAAAAACCGGCGGCAAGCAGTACAAGGTTGCCGTTGGCGAAAAATTGAAAGTAGAACAGATACCGGCAGACATTGACGCAGAAATCACGCTCGACCAGGTTCTCGCAGTAGGCGAAGGCGAATCGATTAAGTTCGGTACGCCGCTGGTCAGTGGGGCTTCCGTCAAGGCTACCGTGGTGTCTCAAGGTCGTCATGCCAAAGTGACCATCTTCAAGATGCGTCGCCGGAAGCACTACAAAAAGCACGCTGGCCATCGCCAGAACTACACCGAACTGCGTATCGACGCGATCAACGCGTAAGCGCTCGGTTAAGGAGCTAAGTAAATGGCACACAAAAAAGCAGGCGGGTCTTCCCGCAATGGCCGCGACTCTGAGTCGAAACGCCTCGGCGTTAAGGTGTACGGCGGCCAGGCAATCAACGCAGGCGGCATCATCGTTCGCCAGCGCGGCACGCGTATGCATCCGGGCGAGAATGTCGGCATCGGCAAGGATCACACCCTGTTCGCGCTGACCGACGGCCACGTCAAGTTCGTGACCAAGGGCGCCGCACGCAAGCATACGGTCATCGTCGTCCCGGCAGCGTAAGTTCTTACGCACGGGCTTCAGGACCGGAAAAGGCCCCGCAAATGATCTGACTCCGTAAAGTTGGGCGGTTCTTGGCTAGTGCCGCTGAGGGCTGGGTCCTGTACATCACGGGACTCAGCC
>LFJI01000451.1 GCA_001235855.1 Candidatus Burkholderia brachyanthoides | reverse complement strand
CTTTCACCCCTTGATCTCTACCGGCCTCTCGGCGAATACTGTATAAACATACAGTCACATGTACATCCATACAATGCATCTTCACGAGAAGCGAGGGCCCGAGCCAGTGACTACCAAGAACACCAAACTCACCGCGCGGCAACAGCAGGTGTTTGAACTCATCCAGCGCGCCATCAACCGCACCGGATTTCCGCCCACGCGTGCGGAGATCGCCGCCGAACTCGGCTTCAGCTCCGCGAACTCTGCCGAGGAACACCTGCGGGCGCTGGCGCACAAGGGCGTGATCGAACTGGCGGCCGGTTCGTCGCGCGGAATCCGGCTGTTGTTGAACCCGCAGGCGGACGACTCGCTGCGTGACAAGCCGCATCAGTTCACGTTGCCGCATCCGAGCATCATGCAGTTGTCGCTGCCGCTCGTCGGGCGTGTCGCGGCAGGTAGCCCGATCCTCGCGCAGGAGCACATCTCGCAGCACTACGCGTGCGACCCGGCGCTTTTCTCCAGCAGGCCGGACTATCTGCTGAAGGTGCGCGGCCTGTCCATGCGCGACGCCGGTATTCTCGACGGCGACTTGCTCGCGATGCAGAAGCGCAACGAGGCCAAGGACGGACAAATCGTCATTGCGCGTCTCGGCGACGACGTCACGGTCAAGCGCTGGAAGCGTCATCGCGACGGCGTCGAACTGATCGCCGAAAACCCGGATTATGAGAACATTTTCGTGCGCTCCGGCAGCACGGATTTCGCGCTGGAAGGCATTGCGGTGGGACTCATTCGCTCAGGCGAATTCTGACGTCACGGGCAGTTGCGAATCGCGGCCAACGCCGGTGCGAGAGAGTCGAAAAACGCCGCACCGTGAGACATGAAGTGTCCCGGTCACAGCGTACTATAAGACTCAGCAACATCGCTTCGGGAACTGCTTCGAAGTTCAACACATAACGAGCACGACGGCCGCCTTGCGCGGCGAGCCGCGGTGCATCCTATCGCCTGGGAGAGTCACCATGGAACGTTTCGCCCGCCTGCTGCCCTTTCGTCAATTGTCAATTCGGTCGCCTGCGCCATCTGCGCACGCTGATCGCCTGTGGCTTCGCACGTACGGAAGTCACGCCCGATCTCTTCGACGACATGCCCGCCTTGCCATCGCGCCAGCCGGCTGGGCGTTTCGCTCAATAGCGGTGTGCATGCGGAACCCGAGCGGCGCGCGCCGGTGCAAGTTTATCGGGGCGAATCGCGCGTCATTCTGCTCGGCAAGATCGACGAAGTGTCGCGCATGATCGACCGTTGCATCGACGAGGAACGGGCCGCCATTCGCGGCGGAATTCTTGCCTGAATGTCGTGGTAACTAGGTTGCCGGCGGCTGAACGACGCCCTCCGAATGTGCGATTCAGCACGGATGGTTTGGGAAGCGGAAGCGATTTCGGGATATAAACGGCACGCGGACGGTCAATTTCTGATTGTCGCTATGCCAAGAGGTATCGCTTTCGCATGTCCCGCACTACCCGATCCGTCGTCATCACGCTCGTCGTCGTTCTCGTCATCGCGGCGCTCGGTTTCGTCTATGCGTCGCCTTATATCATGCTCGATCGCGTGAAACGTGCTGCCGACGCGCGCGATGCGCAGACCGTCAGCCAGTACGTCGATTTTCCCGCGTTGCGCGCGAGTCGAGTCTCAAGGAACAGGTGGCCGCGTTGCTGACACGGCGCGTAGATATTCAAAAGACCGGCAATCCGCTCGCCATCATCGGTGCGATGATCGGCGCAGCGGTCGTGGGTCCGCTGGTGGATTCGTATGCAACACCGGAAGGCGTCGCGGCGATTTTGAACGGCATTCCGCCGCGCGCCCGGCGAGCGTCCGCCTCAATCGCAAGTGAACGCGGGCAATGCGGCTCCACTGCGCCCGCCCCGGCCGTATCGCCGCCCGTTTCGGGGGTGACGGCGCAGCAAGCGCCGCCGAAACAGCCGCCGCACACCACGCGCTACTGCAACGTCAACACCTTCGTCGTCACGTATCAGCACAGCGCGGGCGATGCGCGGTACTCGGCGATCTTCCGTCGCAGCGGCCTGATCGGCTGGAAGCTGGTCGGCGTGGATCTGAACGGTTGAGCGCGTACGATCAGATGTGTGCTAGGCGCTTGGGCGCTTGCTTCGGCCTTGAGCGGCTTGGCGGCATAAGCGGCTTCATCTTCCGCTTCGGCCGACTCGCCTGCCTGACACACCGCAACCAGAATGCTGCATTTGACGCGATCCAGCAGCGACGTATTGCCCGCGCCCATCCACCAGCGCGAGAGGCCGCTGCGGCATCGATGCCCGACGACGACGAGATCCACCTGCAGGCTTTCCGCCAGATTGGCGATCTCGTCGATCGGATGCCCGAACGCGAAATGCCCCTTCGCGTGCAGGCCGCGCTCGGCCAGATCGCGGTAGGGACGTTCCTCTCGGAACGCCCCCCGCACAGATCCGAAGGTGCCCAATTATTGACTCGGTATAAATGAACTTGAAATTCCAGGATGCGCCCTGATATCAGAG
>LFJI01000450.1 GCA_001235855.1 Candidatus Burkholderia brachyanthoides | reverse complement strand
GCTCAGACCGGGCGAGGGATCTGGTGAGCAGAATCCTTGGCGATGCAAACGCGGTTAGCAACGGAATGACGCCTCCTTTGGGCTGGAGCGATGCGACGCCAACGCACTTTGTGCTCAGCAATTCCCCGGTAGCGCTGTCGAAGCTGCGACCGAATTCGACTGGGACAAAACTCGCCGGCTGCGAGGCAGCGGTCGCTTCTGGAGTGCTGCGCAGTAAGGTGGCTGGAATTTCTAGCCTTAACAACGCGGAAGGATTGACTTGACAGAAGGCCGAATTGGAAAACAGCAAAATCAACAAGACGCATAGGAAACGCATAGGTGCTCCTTTTATTCTTGAAGATACGCCGCGATAAGGCGCTGCTGCGGCGACATCATGGGGTTATTGATTCCTCGACGTACCCCAAGCCGGCTGACTCCGCGAAAGTCTGCAAACCCCTAGGCAATGAAGGTAGCTAGGAAGCGCACAAATAGCGCGCCGACGCCGACGTCTGACCTGTAAGGCAGATGATAGGCGACAGGAAGAAGTCGTACGACCTTCCGATTCGGCGTCGACGGCATGCAGGGTTTGTCGCTTCACAATGCGATGGCCGCGTTTGCTGACTGCGCTCTTTCCGGACTTGCCGTGGCTCAATTGCCGGATATGCAGATCGGACCTGCCGTCGTGGTTCGTTCAAGTTAGAACTCTTGGGCTCGAGTCTGGCAAAGACTTGACGGAGCTCTCCCTGCTCGGCCGGCTCTATCGGTGGAGTTCAGAGTTAAATGAATCTCGACACCCATCTCATGCCAGCGGACCGACGATTGCATGGTTTGATGCGATACGAGGTGGCGAGAGAACCCTCCGCCTTGACGGCGGGGTTGGCGAAGCGATAGCTTCGCGTTAAGGTTGGGGAAAGCGTAATTCAGTATAGGATTTTCAGATGAGTGAGACTTGGCTCGACAATCCTGAGGCGGCATATGCGCAGTGGCAGCGCGAAAGTGCCACCGGCGCCGATCGGCGCGCGTTCGCCGATCAGTCCATCGTTCAACATCTCTCTATGTTTGGTCGATTCAATGCCTATCTCGTCAGGCGTGGGCATACAGTGGCAAACTTTGGCCGCGATCACCTCGACGGGTTTTTCTCGGAACTTGTGAGAGATTGTGGTCCAGGCACAACGACTAGGCTGCGCTATTTGAAGTTGATCGATCGACTTGTACGGCACCTTGTCAACCTCGAGATCCGGACCGATAACCCGGCCGCCCACATGCTCGCCCGCGAAAGCTGGCCAGATGACGAGCCGACGCTTGTCTACTTGTCCCCCGAAGACGACGAACGCCTGCAGCGCTCATGCGCCATCTACCGCGCGGAGTCGTTCAAGGTTTTACGAAACGTTGCGGCGGTCGCCCTCCTATTGGCGACCGGTCTCACTGGCCTGGAACTCACACGCCTGCAGATCGACGACCTTTTGCTCACCGACGATCATCCGAGTGTCTTCGTCAAAAAACATGGTCCGCGCCTAGCGCGACGCGTGCCCATCAATGCGTTCGCAACTGACCTTCTGCGCCGCTATCTCGCCGAACGGCAAAACATGAGTTGCAAGACGAAGTGGCTATTCGTCGCCACGGCCACGGGCAAGCCCCTGCAGCCGGACACGCTGGCGAGATGCACTCGGGCGATTCTGCGGGGGGTAAATTGTCGAGCCGCCGATGAAAGCCCACGCATGCTGCGCAACACTTTTGGTCGACGTCAGATTCTTGCCGGCAAAACCAACGAGGAACTCAGCAACCTGCTCGGGTTGTTCAGTCATCGCACGGCGGTACGCTTGCGACTGGCGGATGATCAAACGGGCAATCAAGCGTGAGCCGACTGTTCAAACCCACTTCGGAGCAGGAAGCGGTCGTCGAGGCGCCCAAAGGCGGCGGCGACCTCAAGATGAAAGCTTATGCCGGCGCTGGCAAGACCTCCACGCTTCGGCTCGTCGCGAGCGAACTCTCGCCTCAACGCGGTAGCTACATGGCCTTCAACAAGGAGATTGCTGATGCTGCGCGGCATGGCTTTCCTCCAAGCGTGAGTGCCCGCACGTTTCACTCACTCGCCTACGCGAACAGCCCTGCGCACCTGACTACGCGAATCAATACGCCAGCGGAGCCATTGCAGGATCTGGCGGCTCGCTATGGGATCGGACCAATCGAGGTGCCCACCCTCAGCGACAAGACCGTCGAGATCGCACCGTTCGAAGGGAAGCGGTCCACGACCGACGTCTCTCTGAGGGCAATGGCGGAGCACTTGAGGTGTGATAGCGAAGCGGGTTAGCGGAGATCTGCGGGTATCTTCCAAGGAAGCAGTGCGTCGTAGTCGTCGACGTTCTTGGCAAGAGGAAGGCACTGGAACAACTAGTGAAGGTAGCGAGGGATCGATGTTCGCCGCCTTGCACGTCTCGATCAGGCTGTATAGGTTTGCACTTGCGTTTGCCCCGGCAACCGTGTCGCTAAAAAACCATGAACGGCAGTTATAGAAGCATTTCTATAACAGCATCTATCGACAGGTCGTCGTTATGGAA
>LFJI01000449.1 GCA_001235855.1 Candidatus Burkholderia brachyanthoides | reverse complement strand
ACGAGTTCCTCGGAGCGTGACCATCTCGAGTTCGTGCTGGGCGGGTGTCGGTAGTCTGAAGCGCAGCCAAAGCTGCGCTCGTCGCATTCTGGAAAAACAGGCGCCTTCAGTGCAAGGTCGGACCCGCGTTATTGCTGCGCGGTTCGTCGTCTTCTGCGATGGAGAGACCGTCCGCGCCATGCGCCGCATGCTGATGCTCGATTTTATCTTCCGTCGCGTCGCGCACTTCCTGCACCGACAACGAAAAACGCAGCGCCATGCCCGCGAGCGGATGATTGCCGTCGAGCACGACTTTGTCTTCGGCGACATCCGTCACGGTGTAAATGAGTGTGTCGAGTTCGTCGTCGCTGTCTTCGGGCGTGCCTTCGAACTGCATGCCGACTTCGAGCGGCTCCGGAAAGCGGTTACGCTCCTCGATCTTCACGAGTTCGGGATCGTATTCGCCGAAGGCATCCTGCGGCTCGATCTGGATGAGCGTCTCGTAACCCGACTCCTTGCCGTCGAGCGCTTCCTCGATCTTGGGGAACGTGCCATCATAGCCGCCGTGCAGATAGACCATCGGCTCGTCGCTTTCCTCGATCAGATTGCCTTGTGCATCCGATAACTTGTACGCGACCGAAACGACAGTGTCTTTCACAATTTTCATTGGGTCCTCCAAGATACAAGCCTCGATTATACGATGCCCAAGCGGCCACTCCACGCAACTCCAGTCTCTCCTTCCACAGCGTCGAGCCTGCCCGCAAACCCTGGCGCACCGCTTCCCGACGAGGTCACGCCCTTGTTGGGCAATCGTACGCCGCGACAATTCATGCGGTGTTACTGGCAGAAAAAGTCCCTGCTAATCCGCCAGGCGATTCTTGGCATCGCCGCGCCGCTCGCGCGCGACGAACTGTTCGAACTCGCCGATCTCGACGATGTGGAAGCCCGTCTCATCACGCACTTCCGGAACACATGGAATCTGGAACACGGTCCCTTCGCGCCCGACGAACTGCCCTCGGTCAGGAAGCGCGAGTGGACCCTGCTCGTGCAAGGCGTGAACCTGCACGACGACCGCGCGCATGCGCTGATGAACCGGTTTCGCTTCATTCCCGATGCGCGTCTCGATGCTCTCATGATTTCCTACGCAACCGACGGCGGCGGTGTCGGTCCGCACTTCGACTCTTACGATGTGTTTCTGTTGCAGGTGCACGGCAAGCGTCGCTGGCGCATCGACGCGCAGCGCGATCTCTCGCTAAAACCCGGCCTGCCGTTGAAAGTTTTACAGCACTTCGAACCGCAGGAGGAATGGGTGCTGGAGCCGGGCGACATGCTTTATCTGCCGCCGCATATCGCGCATGACGGCATTGCGGAAGGCGAATGCATGACGTGCTCGATCGGCTTTCGCGCGCCTTCTGCGCATGAGCTCAGCGCGCAATTCCTGTATCACCTCGCAGAGCGCGCGGGCGATGCTGCAAGCCCCAAAGCGGCCGCGCGCTATCGCGATCCGGACCAGCCGCTGGTCGATAAACCCGCAGCCTTGCCAGCGCTTCTGACCGACCGGGTTGGCGCGATCCTTGCGTCCATCGACTGGAATAAAAAGGACATTGCGACATTTTTAGGCAGCTATCTCAGTGAGCCTAAATCGAACGTGGTATTCGATCAGCCCGAGCGTGCGTTGAATCAGCAAAAGTTTGTCGAACGCGCAAAAAAGACGGGCTTGAAGCTGGATAGAAAGACGATCTTGCTTTATGACGCGAAGTCGTATTTCGTGAATGGTGAGGCTGCGAAGCTCACTGCGAGCGAGAAAAAATGGCTTCCCGAATTTGCCGATACGAGGCGTTTTGAGGCGAAACGCTTTGTAACACTTACAGCCGATTCGGCAATGACATCCCTGTTGCACGAGTGGTATCGTGCGGGCTGGATTCAGACGGACCCTTCAGCCTGAAATGCGCGTTTGTAAAACGCTGTTGAGCATTACAGAATCGGACGGTTTTGCTGTTCCGCAATATGAAAGTTTGTATGAGAAAGACAACGTATCAGCCCCCGATTTATCGACGGTTGTTATGAAAGTGCCTATAATTTCCGGCCAAGCCGTAGGTTGTCTCACACCAAAAAAAGATTGTGAGGCTCCAACGCGGCTCAGGTCGGTGTTGGAGCACACATTACCGGTACTTTGCGCTGTTGCTTACCTTTAACCATAAAAGGACGTGATCATGAAGAAATCCCTCCTCGTAGCATCCCTGTTGGCTGCTGTTGCTCTGGCTGCATGCAACAAGTCTAGCGATTCGGCTGCTCCGAGCGCTGCTAGCGATTCGTCGGCTGCTTCGGCTCCTGCCGCTGCTGCTTCGGACGCAACAGCAGCTGCATCGAGCGCTGCTGCTTCGGGCGCGGACGCTGCCGCTTCGGCTGCTGCTCCGGCTTCGGGCGCAAGCCAGTAAGTCTCAGGCGTATGCCTCGTCGGGCCGCATGAACGACCCACAAAGAAAAAAACTGGCTCTTGGGCCTAATGCCGTTCAGTTAACGCTGAACGGCATTTTTGTTTGTGCAGTTTTTGTTTG
>LFJI01000448.1 GCA_001235855.1 Candidatus Burkholderia brachyanthoides | reverse complement strand
CCAGACGTCAGATTACAAAATCGCCGAAGCCCATCCACGGAATTCTGCGAAGAACCTTAACTTAAAAAAAGCCCGCCTGAGCGATCAGGCGGGCTTCATGCCGACGTTTCGACGCCCGAAACGCGCCGCGCGAACCTTACGCGCCGAGTTCGTTGACGATGTCCTCGTGGTTTTCGCGCTCTTCGAGATAGCTCGTATGATAGCCCGTGTACACGCCCCAGTAGTAGAACGCCAGCGCGAGCACGGCGACGGCCGCCATGTCCCAGCCGTACGGCAGCGTGCCGTTGCCGCCGAATTCCTTGCTGCCGATGAGCGACATCGCCGCCATGGTCGGCAAATAGGCAATCAGCCACCACGCGGCCTTCAGATCCTTGTCCCAGCCTGCGAAACCGGTCTTGCCCTGGAAGTAGAAATAAACCGGCAGCGCGACGACCATCAGCAGGATGATTTCGCCCGTCAGCGGCCACTTCGCCCAGTACAGCACCAGCGACGCGCATACGAACGCGAACAGCGCGATCAGGCCCATCAGCGGGATATTCACCGGACGATCCAGATCGGGCGCGGCGCGGCGCAGCGACATCAGGCTCACCGGCCCGGTTAGGTACGAGATGACCGTCGCGACCGAGATCACGGCCGCAAGCGTGCTCCATCCACGGAAGAAGAACAGGAACACGAACGACACGAACAGGTTGAACCACATTGCCTGACGCGGCACGCCGTAGAACGGGTGCACGTTGCCGAACATCTTCGGCAACGTGTTGTTGCGCTCCATCGCGTAGATCATGCGCGTGGTGGTCGCCATGTAGGTCGTGCCGGTGCCGCTCGGGCTCACGAAAGCGTCGACATACAGCAGCACCGCGAGCCAGTTCAGATTGAGCGCCAGCGCCAGTTCCGCGAACGGCGAAGCGAAGTTGAAATGCGACCAGCCCTTCGCGACGTCGGTGGGATTCACCGCGCCGATATACGCGACCTGCAGCAGCACGTAGATGACGAGCGCCAGCAGAATGGAGCCGATCACCGCGAACGGAATGCTGGTCGACGGATGACGCGCCTCGCCCGCCAGATTCACCGGGCTCTGGAAGCCGTTGAAGCTGAACACGATGCCGCTCGTCGCGACCGCCGTCAGCACGGCCGGCCAGCCGTACGGCGCGAAGGTCGATGCCGTGCCGAAGTTTTCCGAGTGGAAACCGGTGATGATCAGGCCCGCGATGGTCGCGCCCGGAATCAGGAACTTGAAAATGGTGATGGCCGAGTTGGCGCGTACGAACACCTTCACGCCCCAATAATTCAGCAGGAAGTAGACGATCACGAGCAACGCCGACAATCCGATGCCGGAGGTCGTCAGCGTGTCGTTCACATACAGCACGTGCGCCCAGTTATAGGGCCACGTGCTCATGTACTGGATGGACGCTTCCGCCTCAATCGGAATGACGGACACGATCGCGATCCAGTTCGCCCACGCGCTGACAAAGCCAACCAGCGCGCCATGCGAGTAACGCGCGTAACGCACCATACCGCCCGACTCCGGAAACGTCGCACCCAGTTCGGCATACGTCAAGGCAATCGCCATGATGACGACCGCGCCGATCACCCACGCGAGCAGCGCCGCCGGCCCCGCGATCTTGGCGGCCTTCCAGGCGCCGAACAGCCACCCCGAACCGATGATGGACCCCAAACCCGTCAACATCAGCGCCAGCGGGCCGATGTTTCTTTGTATCGAACTCTTCACTCTCTTCTCCTGTGTCTCGCGTATCACGCGATTCGCTCACGGCCCGACTTCGCCTCGAACGCCGACGGATGCACGTCATACGCCTGTGCGCGCGATCCTGGTGCAACCTCAACCAAAATGGCGCGTAGTTTAACGGTTGCACCTTTCGAATGCAGTGACGAGCACGAAGAAAGCAGCATTAAATGCGTATCGTCAGACACTTTTTCGACAAAGTTGCAAGCTTCGTAAGCTTTTGCAACACAATCTCAAAAAAGCCTCAGACAAGTCGGAAATGATTTGACCGCGAAAACAATTCGCCGTATAAATCTTCTTGCAGGATTTCAAGTGGCGAGTCTTGGTTCTTGCGAGTGTTGGTTCTTTCGTAGGTCCGCCATCTCGGTATTCCGGTTGGTCCCATTGCCCCTTCCTTGATTTTCCGCACCCTGGCTTCGGCCTATATTCATCATTTTTTTGGAAAAAGTAACATGGAAACCGGTACCGTCAAGTGGTTCAATGACGCAAAGGGCTTTGGCTTCATCACTCCGGATGGCGGCGGCGAAGATCTGTTCGCACACTTCTCGGAAATACGCATCGAAGGTTTCAAGACGCTTCAGGAAAACCAAAAGGTTTCCTACGAAGTGAAGACTGGCCCGAAGGGCAAGCAAGCAGCGAACATCAAGCCGGCCTAAGTTTTATTACTTAGCGCCCGATCAAGGTTCACGAAAAACCCCGCCTCGGCGGTAATGCCGTTCAGTTAATGTTTTTTCTGAGATACTGAACGGAGTAACGTTTTGGTCGGGATTTGACGACTCGGTCGCATGTGCGTCCGGG
>LFJI01000447.1 GCA_001235855.1 Candidatus Burkholderia brachyanthoides | reverse complement strand
CCCCCCACGTTACTTGCGTGGGGGGTTTGTTTTCCGCGTTTCAATTCCCATCGTGTCTTTCATTTTCCATTCCAATAAATTTGATTAATCCGCATTCGCGCGAGACTGTATCAATTCAGTCAGGTCCAATTCGACATTCAATTAATCCGTCCGATTCGGCATCCAGTTAATAGTCGGCGTACACTCGTCCGTGCTTGATGCCGCCACTGGCGCGGCTCTGCGGCGGCTGGCGCTGGAATTGCCCGGCCGCGCCGCAACACATGCCATTCCAATTAACCAGAAGGCGGAGATCTTGGCGATGAGTTGGACGCGAGAACAGAGAAACGTCACGATTGTGGCTTATTTAGGCTGGACCCTCGATGCATTCGATTTCTTTCTAATTGCCTTCATTCTGAAAGACATCGCCACCGAATTCAACACGAAAATCCCCGAGGTCACTTTCGCCATTACGCTGACGCTCGCGGCGCGTCCGCTCGGCATGCTGATTTTCGGGCGCCTGGCAGACAAGTTCGTCCGACGCTGATGGTCAATATCGCGATCTATCTGCTGCTCGAATTGCTCTCCGGCCTCTCGCCGAATCTCACCACGCTATTGACCTTACGCTTTTTGTTCGGCATCGCGATGGGCGGCGAATGGGGCGGCGGCTCCGCGCTGACGATGGAAACCGTACCGCCGTCCGCGCGTGGCTTCATCTCCGGGCTTATTGCAGGCGGGTTATCCGAGCGGCTATCTGCTGGCGTCGATCGTGTTCGGCGTGCTTTATCATGTATGTCGGCTGGCGCGAGATGTTCTTCGTCGGCGTCGCGCCCGCCCTGCTCGTCCTCTACGTGCGCGCGCACGTTCCCGAATCGCTCGCGTGGCACAGGCCATAGAAAAGCGCGAGCGCCCGAGCCTCCTCGCCACGCTCAAGCAGAACTGGACCCTTTCCCTCTACGGGATCATCCTGATGACCGCGTTCAACTTCTTCTCGCACGGCACGCAGGATCTATATCCCACCTTCTTGCGCGAGCAGCATCACTTCGCTCCGCATACAGGCTCGATGATCACCATCGTGCTGAATATCGGCGCGATCGTGGGCGGGCTGTTCTTCGGCTCGCTGTCGGAGAAGATCGGGCGGCACGTGGCGATTTTCATCGCGGCGCTGATCGCGTTGCCGGTGCTTTTTGTGGGTGTTCTCCACCACGCCGGTCATGCTCGCCGTCGGTGCGTTCCTCGTGCAGATTTCCGTGCAGGGCGCATGGGGCGTGATTCCGGCGCATCTGAACGAAATCTCGCCGCAGGCGTGGGCCTATTAAAGGAGCAAGGCTTTCTCGGCATGATCATCCCGAAGGAGTACGGCGGACGCGCGTTCTCCGCCTACGCGCATTCGCAGGTGATCATGAAGCTAGCGACGCATTCGTCCGCCGCCGTGTCGGTGATGGTGCCCAACTCGCTCGGCCCCGCCGAACTGCTGCTCCACTACGGCACCGAAGCCCAGAAGAACCACTATCTGCCGCGTCTTGCGCGCGGCGACGACATTCCCTGCTTCGCGCTGACGAGCCCCTACGCCAGCTCGGACTCCGCCGCGATTCCCGACGTCGGCATCGTCTGCTGCGGCATGCATGAAGGCCGCGAGACACTCGGCTTTCGCGTCACCTGGAACAAGCGCTACATCACGCTCGGACCGACCGCGACCGTCCTCGGCCTTGCGTTCCGCGCGCTCGA
Source organism: Candidatus Burkholderia brachyanthoides (assembly GCA_001235855.1). Taxonomy (GTDB): domain Bacteria; phylum Pseudomonadota; class Gammaproteobacteria; order Burkholderiales; family Burkholderiaceae; genus Caballeronia; species Caballeronia brachyanthoides. Next base: position 840 of record LFJI01000447.1, on the reverse strand, counting down.
CCCCGCCCATCTGCTGGGCGATGACGACGCGCTCGGCATCACCTACGCGCTGATTCCGACGACGCATCCCGGCGTACATATCGGCCGCCGGCACTGGCCGCTCAACGCCGTGTTCCAGAACGGCCCGAACTGGGGCTGCGACGTCTTTATCCCGATGGAATGGGTCATCGGCGGACGCGAACAGGTCGGCAACAGCTGGTGCATGCTGATGGAGTGCCTCGCCGCCGGCCGCGCGATCTCGCTGCCCTCTTCCAACGTTGGCATGGCGAGGCTCGCGGTGCGCGGCACCGGCGCGTACGCGGCCGCGCAGTGGCAATTCCGCACTTCGGTCGGACGCTTCGAAGGCATTCAGGAAGCGCTCGCACGCATGGGCGGCAATCTCTACGTGATGGACGCCGCGCGCCTGTCCGCGCAGGCGGTGGATCTGGGCGAAAAGTCCTCGGTGATTTCGGCGATCGTGAAGTATCGCATCACCGAGCGAGCGCGCGAGGTCATCAACGACAGCATGGATATCGCCGTAGGCAAGGGCATTTGCATGGGGCTGTCGAATTTTCTGGCGCGCGCGTATCAGCAGATGCCGATCTCGATCACCGTCGAAGGCGCCAACATCCTCACGCGCTGCCTGATCATCTTCGGACAAGGCGCGATCCGCTGTCATCCTACGTGCTCAAGGAAATGGCGGCGACGCGCGAGCCGGATCACGCACGCGCGCTGCGCGCTTTCGACGCCGCGTTCTTCGCTCATTGTACAGACCGGAGACAAGGGTAACAGGTGTGTCAGGACAAGGGTAACAAATTTAGCTCCTTTTGCCGCGCCCCTTCAAGCTGATCGTATCGATCC
>LFJI01000045.1 GCA_001235855.1 Candidatus Burkholderia brachyanthoides | reverse complement strand
TCGCCGGCAACTATCTGGCCTTCGCCGTGCTCGCCTGCGCCTTTGGAGCGCTGCTCTGAGAATGTGAACAGAACCTAACGCGCGGTAACATTTCTGACAGGTCGAAACCGCGTGCTATCTGAAATCGAATCGGATAGCACGCTCAAACCAAAGCCACTTCTGCCACTTTCTTCGCAGGGTATGCAATGAAAAAATTCTTTCTGCTTTCTCTCATCGCCATGTTCGTGGCGTTCTGCGGTGTCGCGCAGGCGCAATCCGCCGACTCGAGCAATCCGGACGCGCTGATCAAGTCCGTCACGCAGCAAGTGCTCGATCAGATCAAGTCGGACAAGCAGATCCAGTCGGGCGACATCAACGAGATCACCAAACTCGTCAATGAGAAGATCCTGCCGTACACGGACTTCACCCGCACCACGCGTCTCGTGATGGGCCGCAACTGGAACACCGCGACGCCGGAACAGCAGAAGCAGATCGTCGAGCAGTTCAAGATGCTGCTGATCCGCACGTACTCGGGCGTGCTCGCGCAAGTGCGTAACCAGACCATCCAGTACAAGCCGTTCCGTGCATCGCCGGACGATACCGATGTCGTGGTCCGCTCGGTCGTGTTGAACAACGGCTCGCCGGTCGAACTCGACTATCGCCTGTACAAGACGCCGCAAGGCTGGCGCGTGTACGACATCAACGTGCTCGGCGCGTGGCTCATCCAGGCGTATCAGCAGCAGTTCAACGAGCAGATCCAGCAGCACGGCGTGAACGGCCTGGTGCAATTTCTCACGCAGCGCAACCAGCAGATCGCGAACGGTAAGGCATCGTGAGCACGCAAGCCAACGCTGCAACGGGCGGCCGTTTCCAGACGGTTGCCAGCCTGACCCACGAGAGCGCGAAGGCCGCGCTCGCCGCGGGTCTGTTGCGCATCGCGGCGGGCGCAACCGAAGTGGATTGCGCGCCGCTCACGCACTTCGACTCGTCGGCGCTCGCCGTCATGCTCGCGTGGCAGCGTGCCGCTTCGGCGCGCGGCGCGGCGCTCGGCGTCGTCAATGTTCCCTCCGGGCTCGCCAGTCTCGCGCAAGCCTACGGCGTCGATACGCTTCTCGCCTTCCGACATTGATCCTGCACTGACACCACTCAGCCGCTTTGTCCTATAATCAAAAATCTTTTCGGGCCAGAACTCGGCCCTTTTTCGATCGAGCCCGGGTCCGTCAAGCGCAATCCTCATAATCGAGGCGCTGCCGCAGATGCGCGCGCACATTCATGTCAGCCATAGACATCCGAAACGTCAAAAAGCGCTACAAGGATCTCCAGGCGCTCAAAGGCGTGGGCCTCTCGGTTTAAGAGGGCGAATTATTCGGCCGGCCCCAACGGCGCGGGCAAGACCACCTTGATCAGCATTCTCGCCGGCCTCACGCGCGCCGATAGCGGCACGATCGCCGTGCGCGGCCACGACGGCGTCGTGAAGGACTTCCGCGCCGCGCGCCGTTCGCTCGGTGTGGTGCCGCAGGAACTCGTGTTCGATCCGTTCTTCACGGTGCGCGAGTCGCTGCGCATCCAGTCGGGCTATTTCGGCCTGCGCAACAACGACGACTGGATCGACGAGGTCATGGCCAATCTCGATCTCACCGAGAAAGCCGACGTCAACACGCGCGCGTTGTCTGGAGGCATGAAGCGGCGCGTGCTGGTCGCGCAGGCGCTGGTGCATCGTCTTCGCCGGTGATCGTGCTCGACGAGCCGACGGCGGGCGTCGATGTGGAATTGCGTCAGACGCTGTGGAAGTTCATATCGCGCCTGAATCGCGAAGGTCACACGATCGTGCTGACCACGCACTATCTCGAAGAAGCCGAGTCGCTGTGCGACCGCATTGCGATGCTTCGTCGCGGCAAAGTCGTCGCGCTCGAGCGCACCAGCACGCTGTTGCAGCGTTTCGCGGGCATGCAGTTGTATTTGCGCTTCGCGCGGCCGGCGTGCTGTCCGCCAAACTCCGCCCGCTCTAAGTCGATCCGAACGCCGTTGCAGGCGCGCAGCATCTGTTGCGTCTGGCGAGTTATGACGACGTCGAGCCGATTCTCGCGAAATGCCACGCGGCCGGCTGTACGTTCGATGAAATCGAAGTCCGCAAGGCCGACCTGGAAGATGTATTCATGCAAATGATGCGCGAGCCGGAAGTCGTCGAGGGTCTTTCATGAGCGGCTTTCAGACGTTGTTTTACAAGGAGCTTTGCGCTTCTGGAAAGTGTCGTTTCAGACTGTGCTTGCCCCGATCGTCACGGCTATTCTGTATCTGACCATCTTCGGTCACGCGCTGTCGGGCCATGTGAACGTTTATCCGGACGTCGGCTACACGAGTTTTCTCGTGCCGGGCCTCGCCATGATGAGTGTGTTGCAGAACGCGTTCGCCAATAGCTCGTCGTCGCTGACGCAATCGAAGATCACCGGTAATCTCGTTTTCGTGCTGCTGCTGCCGATCGCGCACTGGGAGGTGTTCTTCGCCTACGTGCTGGCGTCTATCGTACGCGGCTTGTGTGTCGGCGCGGGCGTGTTCATCGTGACGGTATGGTTCATCCCGATGTCTTTTGCCGCGCCGTTCTACATCATTGCGTTTGCGGTGCTCGGTTTGGCCATCCTCGGCACGCTCGGTCTGATCGCCGGGATCTGGGCCGACAAGTTCGATCAGCTCGCAGCGTTTCAGAATTCATGCCGCTCACGTTTCTGTCCGGCGTGTTCTATTCGACGCATACGCTTCCGCCCGTGTGGCGCGCGGTCTCGCATCTGAATCCGTTTTTCTACATAATCGACGGTTTCCGCTACGGCTTCTTCGGCCTGTCCGACGTGAACCTTCTCGCGAGCCTCGCCATCGTCGGCGGATTTCTGGTTGTGCTTGCGCTGATTGCCATCCGTCTGTTCGCGAGCGGCTACAAGCTGCGCCACTAATTCAAAGGAAACTTCCATGTTGCCGACTCCGGAGCAAGTGAAGCACTATATCGCTGGCGGACTTGCCTGCCAGCATCTCGAAGTCGAAGGCGACGGCCAGCATTTCTTCGCGACCATCGTGAGCGATGCGTTCGTCGGCAAGCGGCTGATCGCGCGGCATCAACTGGTTTATGCGGCGCTCGGCGAGCGCATGAAACAGGAGATTCATGCGCTCAGCATGAAGACCCTTACCCCCGACGAGTGGAAAGCGGCCTGAGTCCACCCGGCGAAGCCAGATCAGGTCATCGAGACTCAGCTCAGCAATACCGGCATCACCGGAAAGACATAGGCAGTAGACGGGTGCGAATCATCAAAGACAATCGCGGCGCGGAAAACGGTTCCGCCGCCGGAAGCTCGGTCGAAGGACACGTCATCATGGACAAACTGGTCATCACGGGAGGCACCCGGCTTTCCGGCGAAATCATCGTATCGGGCGCGAAGAACGCGGCACTGCCGATTCTTTGCGCGAGCCTGCTCACCGCGGACGATGTGCATCTGTCGAACGTGCCGAATCTGCAGGACGTGTGCACCACGCTCAAGCTGCTCAAGCAGATGGGCGTGCAGTCGGAAGTGTCGGCGGACGGCCGCGTGACGCTGAACGCATCGAAGGTCGACAACCTCGTTGCGCCGTACGAAATGGTCAAGACCATGCGCGCGTCGATCCTCGTGCTCGGGCCGCTGGTCGCGCGCTTCGGCGAGGCCAAGGTGTCGCTGCCCGGCGGTTGCGCGATCGGCGCGCGTCCGGTCGATCAGCACATCAAGGGCCTGCAGTTGATGGGCGCCGAGATCAACATCGAGCACGGCTTCATCGAAGCGCGCGCGAAGCGTCTGAAGGGCGCGCGCATCATCACGGACATGATCACCGTGACCGGCACCGAAAACCTGCTGATGGCGGCGGTGCTGGCCGAAGGCGAATCGATCATCGAGAACGCCGCGCGCGAACCGGAAGTGACCGACCTCGCGCATCTGCTGGTGAAGATGGGCGCGAAGATCGATGGCATCGGCACGGACCGGCTCGTGATTCAGGGCGTCGACAAGCTGTATGGCGCGACGCACGACGTCGTGCCGGATCGCATCGAAGCAGGCACGTTCCTGTGCGCGGTCGCGGCCGCCGGCGGCGATGTCACGCTGCGCAAGGTGGCGCCGTCCATGCTGGAGGCGGTCACGGCCAAGCTGCGCGAAGCGGGCGTCAAGATCGAGGAAGGCGACGACTGGATGCGTGTCTCCATGAACAAGCGCGCCGAGTCCGTGAACATCCGCACGTCGGAATACCCGGCGTTCCCGACCGACATGCAGGCGCAATTCATGGCGCTGAATTCGATCGCGAAGGGCGCCTCGCAAGTGGTCGAGACGATCTTCGAAAACCGTTTCATGCACGTTCAGGAATTGAACCGTCTGGGCGCGAACATCACCATCGACGGCAATACCGCACTGGTGCATGGCATCGACAAGCTGTCCGGTGCGAAGGTCATGGCCACCGACCTGCGCGCGTCCGCGAGTCTCGTGATCGCCGCGATGTGCGCCGACGGCGAAACGCTGATCGACCGCATCTACCATCTGGACCGCGGCTACGATCGCATGGAATCGAAGCTGACGGCCGTCGGTGCGAACGTGCGTCGCATCAAGGGCAGCGGGGGCGAGTGATGAGTTCGTTGCCGCAGACGTCGTCGGTCCTGCCGGACGCCCCGCTCACGCTCGCTTTGTCGAAAGGGCGTATCTTCGAGGAAACCGTCCCGCTGCTCGCCGCGGCGGGCGTGCAGGTGGCCGAAGATCTGGAAAGCTCACGCAAGCTGATCCTGCCGACCACCAACCCGAACCTGCGCGTGATCATCGTGCGCGCGACGGATGTCCCAACTTACGTCGAATACGGCGCGGCAGATTTCGGCGTCGCGGGCAAGGATGTGCTGATCGAGCACGGCGGCAACTGCCTGTATCAACCCGTCGATCTGAACATTGCGCGCTGCCGGATGTCGGTGGCCGTGAAGGCGGGTTTCGATTACGCGAACGCCGTGCGGCAGGGCGCACGGCTGTGTGCCGCGACCAAGTACACTGAAACCGCGCGTCAGCACTTCGCGGCCAAGGGCGTGCACGTCGATCTGATCAAACTGTACGGCTCGATGGAGCTCGCGCCGCTCGTCGGTCTCACGGACGCCATCGTCGATCTGGTCAGTTCGGGCAATACGCTGAAGGCCAACAATCTCGTCGAAGTGGAAGAGATCATGCAGATTTCCTCGTGCCTCGTCGTGAATCAGGCGGCGCTCAAACTGAAGCGCGCGGCGCTCAAGCCGTATCTCGATGCATTCGAGCGCGCTTCGTCGGGTTTGGCGGGAACAGGAAACTAGCGCAGCCGCACGCCGCGGCGCGCCAAGAGCAAAACGGAAAACCAGCATGTCTATCAAGATTCGCAAACTCGATTCAAGCACTGATGGTTTTCATAAGGCGCTCCGCGCGGTCCTCGCATTCGAAGCGAGCGAGGACGAAGCCATCGAGCGCGCCGTCGCGCAGATTCTCGGCGACGTAAAAGTGCGGGGCGACGCCGCTGTGCTCGAGTACACCAACAAGTTCGACCGGCTGAAAGCGGACAGCGTTGCGGCGCTGGAATTGCCGCAGGCGGAAATGGAAGCCGCGCTCGAAGGGCTCGAGCCGAAGCGCCGCGCAGCGCTCGAAGCCGCTGCCGCGCGCGTGCGCGGGTATCACGAGAAGCAACGCATCGAGTGCGGCAGCCATAGCTGGCAATACACCGAAGCCGACGGCACCATGCTCGGCCAGAAAGTTACGCCGCTGGATCGCGCGGGCGTCTATGTGCCGGGCGGCAAGGCGGCGTATCCGTCGTCTGTGCTGATGAACGCCATTCCGGCGCGCGTCGCGGGCGTCAAGGAAATCGTGATGGTCGTGCCCACGCCCGACGGCGTGAAGAATCCGCTCGTGCTGGCGGCGGCGCTGATCGGTTGCGTGGATCGCGTGTTCACAATCGGCGGCGTGCAGGCGGTGGCCGCGCTCGCGTACGGCACCGAAACCGTGCCGGCGGTCGACAAGATTTGCGGGCCGGGCAACGCGTATGTCGCATCGGCGAAGCGTCGGGTTTTTGGGACCGTTGGCATTGACATGATCGCAGGGCCGTCCGAGATTCTCGTGATCTGCGACGCCACCACCGATCCGCGTTGGGTCGCGATGGACCTGTTCTCGCAAGCCGAGCACGACGAACTCGCGCAATCCATTCTGCTGTGCCCGGACGATGCGTTCATCAAGCGCGTCGAAGATGCCATCGTCGAACTGCTGCCGTCGATGCCGCGCCGCGATGTCATCCTGCGTTCGCTCGAGGATCGCGGCGCGCTTATCAAGGTGAAGGACATGGCCGAAGCGTGTGCGATCGCGAACGACATCGCGCCGGAGCATCTGGAGATTTCGGCGCTCGATCCGCATCAGTGGGCCGCGCCGATCCACAACGCGGGCGCGATGTTCCTCGGCCGCTACACGAGCGAGAGCCTCGGCGATTATTGCGCCGGCCCGAACCACGTGCTGCCGACCTCGCGCACCGCGCGCTTTTCGTCGCCGCTCGGCGTGTACGACTTCATGAAGTGCTCGAGCGTGATCGAAGTCAGCGCGGACGGCGCGCAGACGCTCGGCGAGATCGCCGCGGAACTGGCGTACAGCGAAGGCTTGTCGGCCCATGCGTGCGCTGCCGAATATCGAATGAAAAATATCGGGTGAACAACGCAGTCGTTCCGCTGACCGAGGCGGCCTGAGAGCCGCTGGCAAAATCATGACCACACCGCAAGATATCCTTCGTCCCGACGTCATCGCGATGACGAGCTACCCCGTGCCCGATTCCTCGGGCCTCATCAAGCTCGACGCGATGGAAAATCCCTTTTCGCTCCCCGACGATCTCGCGCGGAAGCTCGGCGAGCATCTCGCGGGCGTCGCGCTGAACCGCTATCCGTCGCCGCGTCCGGCGCAACTCATCGCGAAGCTCAAGCGCGCGATGAAGGTGCCCGACGCCTGCGACGTGCTGCTCGGCAACGGCTCCGACGAACTCATCAGCATGATGTCAATGGCGTGTGCGCGGCCGGGCGCGAAGGTCGTGGCGCCGGTGCCGAGCTTCGTGATGTATCAGATGTCGGCGAAATTCGCGCACATGGAGTTCATCGGCGTGCCGCTGAACGCGGATTTCACGCTCGACGCCGACGCGCTGATCGCCGCCATCCATGAGCACGCGCCCGCGCTCGTGTATCTCGCGTATCCGAACAACCCGACCGGCACGCTTTACGCCGACGCCAACATCGAACGCGTGATCACAGCGGCGTCGAAGAGTCTGGTCGTGATCGACGAGGCGTATCAGCCGTTCGCGGAAAAGACCTGGCTGCCGCGCGCGGCGGAATTCGACAACGTCGTCGTGATGCGCACGGTGTCGAAGCTCGGCCTCGCGGGCATCCGCCTCGGCTACATGGCCGGCTTGCCCGCGTGGATCATGCAGTTCGACAAGGTTCGGCCGCCGTACAACATCAACGTTCTGACGCAGGCGAGCGCCGATTTCCTGCTCGATCATCTCGACGTGCTCGACGCGCAAGCAGCCCTACTGCGCGCGCAACGCGTCGCGCTCGCGCGCGAGATCGCAGCGCTGCCGGGCATGACGGTATTTCCGAGCGCGGGCAATTTTCTGCTCGTGCGTGTGCCGGCCGCGTCGGTTGCGTTCGAAACGCTGCTGACTTCGCGGGTTTTGGTCAAAAACGTGAGTAAAATGCACGCATCGCTCGCTAACTGCGTGCGTTTGACCGTCGGCACCGCCGAAGAGAACGCGCACATGGTCGCGGCGCTTAAAAAACTCGGACCGAGCTGAACCCCAATTTTCGAAAAGTCTCAAGGAATCACCATGCGTATTGCGGAAGTCGTTCGCAACACCAGCGAAACGCAGATCCGTGTGAAGCTCGATCTCGACGGCACCGGCAAGCAGAATCTCGCCACGGGCGTGCCGTTCCTCGATCACATGCTCGATCAGATCGCCCGTCACGGACTCATCGACCTCGAAATCGAAGCGCATGGCGACCTCCATATCGACGATCATCACACGGTCGAAGACACCGGCATCACGCTCGGGCAGGCGGTGGCGCAGGCCATCGGCGACCGTAAGGGTATTCGCCGCTACGGGCATTCGTATGTGCCGCTGGACGAAGCGCTGTCGCGCGTTGTGATCGACTTTTCCGGCCGCCCGGGGCTCGAGTTCCATGTGCCGTTCACGCGCGCGCGCATCGGCACGTTCGACGTCGATCTGACCATCGAATTTTTCCGCGGCTTCGTGAATCACGTGGGTATGACGCTGCATATCGACAATCTGCGCGGCCTGAACGCGCATCATCAGGTCGAAACGGTGTTCAAGGCATTCGGCCGCGCGCTGCGCATAGCGTGCGAAGTGGACGAGCGCGCGGCGGGGCAGATTCCCTCGACCAAGGGCAGTCTCTGATCAGCGCATGCCGGATCGGCATATCGATGCGTCGATGACACGATGGATCTGTTCAAGTCGTTTATTTCTCTGCTCGCGCTGATCAACCCGATCGGCGCGATCCCGTTTTTTCTCAGTCTCACCCAGCAGCAATCGGATACGGAGAAGCGCAACATCATCCGCGTCGCGTGTATTCGGTGTTCTGCGTGATCGCGGTCACGGCGCTGCTCGGGCAGCAGATCATCGCGTTCTTCGGTATTTCGGTCGGATCGTTCGAAGTCGGCGGCGGCATCAGCATGCTGAACGCGCAAGTCGGCAACGCGCGTTCGACGCCGGAAGAGCGCATGGAAGCGGAGGAGCGCAACAGCATCGCGGTCGTGCCTCTCGCCATTCCGCTGCTCACCGGGCCGGGATCGATCAGCACGGTGATCGTTTATGCTGCGAACGCGCAGCACTGGTACGACCGCTTCGGGTTGGTCTTGCTGGGCGGGATCATCGCGGCCCTGTGCTTCGGCGCGCTGAATCTCGCGGAGCCGATCGCGCGCTGGATCGGGTGCACAGGAATCGATATCGACACGCGTCTGATGGGTTTGATGTCGTCCGCGCTGGCGGTGGAGTTTATCGTCAACGGGTTGAAGGCCTTGATGCCATCTTTGAAATGAAAACTTCGATTGCGATTGTTGATTACGGAATGGGCAACCTGCGCTCGGTGTATCAGGCGCTGAAGAAGGCCGCAACCGAAGCGGACGTGGCGATCGTCGATCAGCCGCAGGGCATTCACTCGGCGGACCGCATCGTGTTGCCCGGACAAGGCGCGATGCGCGATTGCATGGGCCATCTGGCGCAATCCGGCCTGCAGGAAGCGGTCATGCAGACCGCGCGCGAAAAGCCGATGCTGGGCGTGTGCGTCGGCGAGCAGATGTTCTTCGACTGGAGCGAGGAAGGCGAAACGAAGGGTTTGAGCCTGCTGCCGGGCAAAGTGGTGCGTTTTCAGCTCGACGGTCTGCTGCAGGACGACGGCTCGCGCTTCAAGGTGCCGCAGATGGGCTGGAATCGCGTTCGCCAGGCGCAGCCGCACGTGATGTGGGACGGCGTCGCGGACGGGGCGTTCTTCTATTTCGTGCACAGCTATTACGTGGTGCCGGACAATCCCGTGCATACCTCGGGCGAGACGGTGTACGGCGGCGCATTTACGTCGGCGGTGGCGTGTGACAACATCTTCGCGACCCAATTTCACCCCGAAAAAAGCGCGGATGCCGGTCTGCGCGTTTATCGCAATTTCGTGCACTGGAACCCGTGACACGGCGTAGAAAAACCGGGTTTTTTCGCCGATCTTGACACTCGCGTGACCATTGCAAGACTTGTACTACACTAGCGAGACGGTGCGTAAAAAGGCTGAGGGACCGACGCGCGCCGTTTTGATCAACTCCACCCAGAAAATACGCGATACCTATGCTGCTCATTCCGGCCATCGATCTTAAAAACGGTCAGTGCGTGCGCCTCAAACAGGGCGATATGGACCAGGCGACCATTTTTTCAGAAGATCCGGCGGCAATGGCCCGACATTGGGTCGATCGCGGCGCGCGCCGGCTGCATCTGGTCGACCTGAACGGCGCGTTCGCCGGCAAGCCGCGCAACGGCGACGCCATCCGCTCGATCATCGACGAAGTCGGCAGCGAGATTCCCGTGCATCTCGGCGGCGGCATCCGCGATCTGGAAACCATCGAGCGCTATCTGGACGACGGTTTGTCGTATGTGATTATCGGCACGGCGGCGGTGAAGAATCCGGGCTTTCTGCAGGACGCGTGCAGCGCGTTCGGCGGCCATATTATCGTCGGGCTCGACGCCAAGGATGGCAAGGTCACCACCGACGGCTGGAGCAAGCTGACCGGTCACGAAGTCATCGACCTCGGCCGCAAGTTCGAGGACTACGGCTGCGAATCGATCATCTACACCGACATCGGCCGCGACGGCATGCTTCAGGGCATCAACATCGAGGCCACGGTGCGGCTCGCGAAAGCGGTCAAGATTCCGGTGATCGCGAGCGGCGGTCTGTCGAATATCGCGGACATCGAATCGCTCTGCGAAGTCGAGGACGACGGCATCGAAGGCGTCATCTGCGGCCGCGCGATCTACTCCGGCGACCTCGATTTTTCCGCAGCGCAATCACGCGCGGACGCCCTGCGCGAAGCGGACGGCGCCTGATTTTTTCCGTGGCGCGAGCAGATTCGGAAGCGCATCGGGCCGCTTCGGCGGCCCTCACTTCGTATAAAACCGGTAGTGACAAAAACATGGCTCTCGCTAAACGTATTATCCCCTGTCTGGACGTGACCGCTGGGCGCGTCGTCAAAGGGGTCAACTTCGTCGAACTGTGCGACGCGGGCGATCCCGTCGAAATCGCGCAGCGCTACGACGATCAGGGCGCCGACGAACTGACGTTTCTCGATATCACCGCGACTTCCGACCAGCACGACCTGATTCTGCCGATCATCGAGGCGGTCGCGTCGCAGGTATTCATTCCGCTGACCGTCGGCGGCGGTGTGCGCGCCGTCGAGGACGTGCGCCGCCTGCTCAACGCGGGCGCGGACAAGATCAGCATGAATTCGTCGGCGGTCGCCAATCCGCAACTCGTGCGCGACGCGTCGGACAAGCACGGCTCGCAGTGCATCGTCGTCGCGATCGACGCGAAGCGCGTGTCGGGCGAGGGCGAAGCTTCGCGTTGGGAAGTCTTCACGCACGGTGGCCGCAAGGCAACCGGCATTGACGCGATCGAGTGGGCGCGCAAGATGGCCGAACTCGGCGCCGGCGAAATCCTGCTCACCAGCATGGACCGCGACGGTACGAAATCCGGCTTCGATCTGGCGCTGACGCGCGCGGTGTCGGACGCGGTGCCGATTCCGGTGATCGCGTCTGGCGGCGTCGGGTCGTTGCAGCATCTAGCAGACGGCATCGTCGAAGGTCATGCGGATGCGGCGCTTGCCGCGAGCATCTTCCATTACGGCGAACACACGGTCGGCGAGGCCAAGCGCTTCATGGCCGATCAGGGCATTTCGGTGAGGGCGTAAGGGTGAGCGATCAAGCCAACTGGCTCGACAAAGTGAATTGGGATACGAACGGTCTCGTGCCGGTCATCGCGCAGGAACACACGACCAACGACGTGCTGATGTTCGCGTGGATGAACCGCGAGGCGCTCGCGAAGACCATTAAATTGAAGCGCACGGTGTATTTTTCGCGCTCGCGTCAGCGATTGTGGTTCAAGGGCGAGGAATCGGGGCATGTACAGCATGTTCACGAAGTGCGCCTAGACTGCGACGAAGACGTTGTCCTGCTGAAGGTCGAGCAGGTCTCGGGCATCGCGTGCCATACCGGCCGCCATTCCTGTTTTTTCCAGAAATTCGAAGGCACGGCGGACAGCGGCGAATGGGTCGCGGTCGATCCTGTGCTGAAAGACCCAGAAAGTATCTACAAATGACGCAAGCCACCACGCTGGACACGCTGCTGCGACTCGCCGCCGTCATCGATAGCCGCAAGGGCGGCGATCCGGAACAAAGCTACGTTTCCCGACTCTTTCACAAAGGTGACGACGCGGTCCTGAAGAAGATCGGCGAGGAAGCGACGGAAGTCGTGCTCGCCGCCAAGGACGCGCGCCATGGCGGCGAGCACGAGACGCTCGTCGGCGAAGTCGCCGATTTGTGGTTTCATTGTCTCGTGATGCTGTCGCACTTCGATCTCAGCCCCGCCGATGTCGTCGCGGAACTGGAGCGGCGCGAAGGTCTGTCGGGGATCGAAGAAAAAGCGCTACGCAAGTCGCGCGAGCGTGAGCAAAACGACGGCTGACGAGCATTTTCGCGCTCACGCGAAGGGAGGGCACGCATGAACCAGCCTTATAAATCGTATCGGCCGCCTGTCTATCACCCGACCGATCCTGAGCGTCTGTTTGTGCAACATGCGCACGTTCACGCACGTCCTGTACGCGCTCTATGCGGTCTACTGGCTCACCGGCGGCCTGACGGACCTCGTCGCGATCATCCTCGATTACATCAAGCGCGGTGACGCGGCCGGCACGCCGTACGAAGATCACTTCACCTGGCAGATCCGCACGTTCTGTGGTGGGTGCTGCTTGGCCATCTGATCGGTTTCGCGCTGTTGTGGGTCGGAATTGGATTTTTGATTCTCGGTGCGGTCAGCATCTGGACCCTTTATCGCATAATCAAGGGCTGGCTGTTCCTTTACGAAGGTGTACAGACCGGAGACATGGGTAACAGGTGTGTCAGGACAGGGGTAACACATT
>LFJI01000446.1 GCA_001235855.1 Candidatus Burkholderia brachyanthoides | reverse complement strand
ACGACAAGCTCGCCGGCAACTATCTGGCCTTCGCCGTGCTCGCCTGCGCCTTTGGGCGCTGCTGAGAATGTGAACAGAACCTAGGCGGTGCCCAAGAGGCGTCGCGTGCGAGGAATACATACGCCGGACGATACGTTGCGTACAGCGCATCGAGCGAATCCGAGTGCATCGAGCAGCCGAGCAACAGCAGCACGGCGCCGCGCTCGAGTGCCGCAAGGTAACACAGTGCTGTCGGCAGGTCATTGTCGCCAACAATGAAGATCAGCTGGCGCGCAGGCAGCTCCGCTCCCCATTGCCCGATAGCGACGTGCAGTGCCTCATATGTGAGCGCACGACCATCCTAGGAGAGTAGGGCGGTGCGATGCGGATTCTGCCGGCTGACCAGAGACACGTTCACACCTCGATGCCGTACTTCTTCAGCTTCTCGATTCCGATAGTGTACGAGCCGAACTCGATGATGTCTTCGGTTTCCATCACAATGTCGAAGGCGTCTTCGAGGGCCGCGATCATGCCCATGTGGCCAACGGAATTCCATTCCGGCACGCACTGGTAGACGAACTCTGCATTGAGCGCGTCGTGCGGGACCGAGAAGGAGTCTATGAATATTTTGTCGTAAGTTTCCTTGTTCGTCATGTTCGTTACCGATTTCACTTGAAGACCTTGCGGTCGGTGTTGGGGCGCGCGACGCGCGCGGGATTGCCGAGGCGATCACGTTGTCGGGAATGTCGCCGTAGACGACCGATCCCATGCCGATGTAACTTGCTGCTCCGATCAGGCATGCGCCGCCCAGGTTGACCATCGAGGAGATCACGTTGTAGCTGCCGATTTCGACGTCGTGGCCGACGATGGCCATGGTGTTGATGCTCGAGTGCTCGCCGAGTCGCGCGTCGCTCGAAATCGAGCAGAACGGCGTAATGACGACGCCGTCGCCGAGACTTGCGCTATCAGCGACGATCGTGCTGCGGTCCACAACGCGGCCGGCGCGTGCGCCCGCATTGCGGAGTTTGCGCGCCAGCGCTTCGCAGCCTGCTGGTTCGCCGACCGCGATGACAAACTCCGCAGAGTCGAGTTGTGTGCGTACGGAATCGTCGTCAAAACGTAACACCGGGGCGTCGTGCCTCGTGCGAGCTTCACAGATATCATCAACGAAAGCGATCTCCGACCACTGCCCGCTGACGGCGTTATGCCGGCGAGCAACGTCCATGACTTCCCTGCCAAAGCCGCCTGCGCCGTAGATGAAAAGTGTGCGTGTTACGTGAGTTACCCTGTATTTGTCGCGAGGTGCGGGGCGAGCGAGATTACCCATTGTGAGAGTATCGCCCTGGCGTCGGGGAGTCGAAGGACTGAAAAAGTGCCGAAAATGGCGTTTATTCGGCATTTGTCCGCAGTGAGCGGCGTGGGCGCTTAATCGAGAGGGCGCCTGGCTGCGCTCGATCAACGGATTCGCACGACTCGGGGCGTCGGCGGATAGTGCTTCGTACGAGTGTGGTAGGGTGGTAGGCGATCGAAAGATCTTGGCGCACCCGGCTGGGATCGAACCAGCAACCCCTGCCTTCGGAGGGCAGTACTCTATCCATTGAGCTACGGGCGCATCGGAGAGAACCTTGCGTGGAGGAATAACAAAGCCGGAAGCCGGCTGCAAGGCCCATGTTAATCTGAAAGGATACCGGGTTTTCGTGAAATCGTCCATCGCGCGGGCCGTTCCGGGCAGCCGTCGTCAGCGTCGAAACCTGTCCGCAAGCCTCACCCGATTCGGGTAAACGCCCGTCCCGCCAGCGGATTGCCCCGCGCTTTCTATTAAACATTCCGTCTATAATCAGCCGTGCCGTGCGACACGTTGCTCGTGTCCTTTGGGGTCCCAATCGCGGGACAAACTGGTAAGCGGTGTTGGAGGGTTCCTATTCGGGCTCCAACTTGCCGCGAACAAGTGTGACGGGGACGTATAAACCGTCCGGCAGTCGTTGCACTTGATGGTAACGCGGCGATGTTCAGCGAACATAAGTAGGGCTTCACCCCGCTGACAAAGCCGAGTGGAGTATGTGGCACCCGTGCCGTTCGGCAACGGGTCCGTTATGCAGGACAAGGCTGCAGCCCTGGAGAGAGTCATGACCGTCGGACATTGTGCGGTGACGTTCACGTTTGAGGGGGTGAATTCTCTGCATTCGGTATCTCATACGAGACGTTCCAAACGATCTGCAAGGCTATAGAATAGGCGCGTCGGAAGACTGGGCCATTGGCTGCTGACATGCTTCGCAAAGGAGATTATATCCGGAGCTTGATCTGGATGAACCGACACTGAGCGAAGTCGAGGTCAAGGCGCTTTTCGACAAGTTTGCGGAGGAGCGTGAAGCTCAAGCCGATCCGCATGCAAGCGAAAAGCTCGCGGCTCTTTTCAAAAGGATGTAGGACGAGCGAAAACTCGATGTGTCATTGTTCAACGTCGCCTGTAGCCCCGGCGATCGGAGAGAACCTGCTGTACGACCAGCAGTAGCCTAGGCTCTGTTCACATTCTCAGCAACGCTCCAAAGGCGCAGGCGAGCACGGCGAAGGCCA
>LFJI01000445.1 GCA_001235855.1 Candidatus Burkholderia brachyanthoides | reverse complement strand
GAAGTGTTACCCCTGTCCTGGAACAGGTGTTACCCATCTCTCCGGTCTATACATCTTGGCGACTTCGACCGCGATGCCGGCGCGGCGCGTCGTGATTCAAAAACCGTTTCGATCCGCTTCTTCAGGCAGATTCGAGCGCGTCGCGCAGACGCGTTTGTTCGAGATCGAGTTTCAGTTCGCGCGCCAGATCGATGACCGGCCCGAAGCGCCGTGCTTTCTTCTCGTCGTGATTGCGCGCGATATCCGCGAGCTTGTGAACGAGGAATGGGTTTTCGAAACGGTCACGCACGCTGGCGAGGTAGTCGGCCGCGACGTCGCCTTTGCCGAGCGCGTCGAATACGGGCAGGACTTCATCGTTCCATGTCGCTTCGAGCGGTGTGCGATAGGACGGATCGCGCATGGCTTCGAGCACGGTTATGTCGGGCGTGCTGGCGCACTTGCACCAGCGTTCCGCGAGCATCGTGTGGCCGAGGTTCAGCAGCAGGAGCTTGAGACGCTCGTAGTGCGCGAGATCGCCGGTGACGACGATGTCCTCGTGCTCGCACGGCAGCAGCATGCCCGCCTGCCGTTCGATGGCCCACAGCGCGTACGGCTCGGCGATCGCGCCGACCGGATGGGTCGGCTCCGACACGATGCGATCGACCAGCGAATTCACCCACACGCAATCCTTCGTCAGATACGTGATGAAGGCGTCGTCGGCGTGCCAGCCGCGCGCGACGCCGGTCACGAGATCGCGCAGCGTGTCGCCGTTGCGCGAAACCAGCTCGCACGGCAGCAGCGTGATCGGCTTCGCGCCCGCGCGATACCGCGCGTGCAGCAGTACCACGAGTTTCGCCGCGAAGCCGCGCGGCGTGCGCCGCCCGTCGAGCAGATCGGCGGTGTCTTCGGCGAACAGCGCGTAACCGGCGTCGGCCGTGTTCGAGACGATCACTTTCACGTCGCGCTTCATGCGCTCGAGCAGCAGGGGCCAGTCTTCGTCGGCATGCAGCGCTTCGGTGATCGCGTCGCAGTCGATGGTTTCGTCGCGCTGGAGGCCGCGAATACGCACCGAATAGCGCCCCGACGCGCGCAACGCATCGATGCGCGCGCGGCTGTCGGCGCTGGACGTGGTCTGTACGACGGTGATCTTGCCGAGCGCCTTCGTCGGATCGCGCCGGGCGGCTTCGGTGACGAAGAAGTCCACATGCGCCTGAAGGAAGCGGCTGGTGCCGAACTGGAGAATCGGATTGCTCATCGTCTGGAGCGGGTCGGGGACTTTTTGGTGTTTGGGAACAGTTCCAGATCATCGCAAAAAAAAATGCGCCACCTGGCCTTACCAGAATGCATACTAGTGTCTAGAAATGGAATTGGTCAAGCTACTTGTAAGCGGTCCGGACACACCGTCCGGACACACCGAACACCCGTCCCAGAGTGGGCCAACAACCCTTGTTGATTACAATCCACGTTTTCCCCGAGACAGAGCAGGAGGCCGCCCTTGAGCGTCAGACCCGCCGAAACGCGTCGTCTATATCTCCAGATCGCCGATAAACTGCGTGGACTGATCGATCAGCAGGATTTCGCGCCCAACGGACGGCTGCCGTCGGTGCGCGAGGCGCTCGTCGCGCTGGAACTGGAAGGGAGCGTGTATATCGTCGCGACGCTTGCCGCCAAGCCGGTGGGCACAGAAGTGGAACTGGGCGAGAGCCCGATCGAGATCATGGAACGCGCGCAGCGTGATCGAAGGCGCGATCGCGGCGAGCGTCGCCCCATTCGGCAAGCCCAAGGCGCTCAATACACTGCGCGCGCTCTACGAAACCATGGCGCGGGAGGTCGAGAACGGCCAGGTGCCGATGGGCGCGGACCGCGCGTTTCACGTTGCGATCGCGCAGATGTCAGGCAACGACGTCCTGCCGCGCACCGTCGGCAACCTCTACGACGAACGGCATAGTCCGTTGTCATCGACGCTGCGTGGGCATTTCGAGGAAGAGGAAACCTGGGCGGCGGCGTTCGGCGAGCACCGGGAGATTCTGGAAGCGCTGGAAGCCCGCGATCCGGTGCAGGCTTAGGCGGCCATGCAGCGGCATATGCGCAAATCGGGGGAACGGCTCATGACGCGCAAGAAAAACTAGAGCCAGCCCGCCCGTTGCGTGCAACGGGCGGGTGCGTAACGATGTGGCGCTTCAGCCGGGGTATGCTTCGTCGATCTTCAGACCTGCGAGCTTGAAGATCACGCGCAGCGTCTGCGGCGCGATTTCACGGCGCGAAGCCAGCGTCGTGAGGACGAAATCCATCACTTTGGTGTACTTCAGCATCGTGAGGTACGTTTCGATGTCGGTGGAGCCGTCGCGCATCGATTCGGCGAGGCGCAACATTTCCACCGAAATCTCGCGGGCCATCTCGAGTTCGATCTGCTGCTTTTCGGTCCACGCGGGCATCGAGGTCAGTGCCGCGAGCATCTCCTGAAACTTCTTTTCTGCTTTTAAATCGGCGTGGCCATGCCCAGCGCCTGAGGCGGGTGTTCGTGGTGTACACGCTGCGCCATGCATCGAAGGCTTGCTGAGCACTCGTTCAGCTTCCT
>LFJI01000444.1 GCA_001235855.1 Candidatus Burkholderia brachyanthoides | reverse complement strand
TTGGGGGGAGCTCCTTGCGGCATGAGAGCCGTCGGCCCTCAAAATGAATTATTCAAGTCCGACTAAGTATACGTATTTCGCCACAGTTTACCTCGTCCAAAACAAACATTTTGGGAGAAGCTGGATTCGAGAGGTTTTCCGGGCTGCTCTTGCAACGGATCGTGGTCAAAAACGCTGGGATGCCGCGGTTAGTAGGACGAAGCTTAGGCTCAAGGACGCGGGGGAGCAGAAAAGGCGCACGTTTATCAGACGCCTTTCGACACAGTATGGCATTGCCGTACACGAGAGCCAGCCGCTTAAGGAAAGTTCAGTTGAAGATATCTACGAAAACTTAAAGAGCATGCTGTCGCGTGACGGCGATGAATATGGTATCAATATCGCGAAGCGCGTCTCGTTTAAGCCAGATCAAAAGACGAGTTCGTCCGCAATCACGCAGCTAATGGGGGATCCAGACTGCTTTTCTTTTCTGGTCTATCTGATCAGCTCAATCAAAACGGACCCGCAGCGCTTTACTGAATTTGCAGCCCAGTATTCGGATTGGCAGTCGATGGAGGGAAAGGCGAGTTGAAATGGAAATGGTTCAAATAATCCACAGCTAAACATCATTTGCGCTTCTCGTTCGACATTGCCGAGAGAAAGCTGCATCAGCTCAGTGCATAAAACGGGCAATCAAGGCGCCGCTACTGTGTGAATCGCGGCGGCGCCATCGGCAAGTCTGGAAGGAGGTAAGCACGCGATGCCTAACCCAAACGTTTGCTGCAACGTACCAGTCGCGTAAGATATCCTCGTGATACGATCTCGGCAAATTTCCACGAGGAAGCGTGGTTCAGAATGCTATTCCAACCCTAGGCCAGCCGATTTACGCCGTTACGGCTTCTTCGACCACTTCATCGATCAGGTGATCGAAGGCGCGAGAGCGATGCCTCGCGCCTTCGCCAACCGCGATCACGATCTGCTTGTACGGCACCGTCGTCACGTCGCCGGCGGCGAACACGCCGGCGACGTCGCGCTCTTCGCATCGACGATGATCTCGCCGAACTTCGACAACTCGATGCTGCCCTTGAGCCACTCGGTGTTCGGCACGAGGCCGATCTGCACGAACATGCCTTCCAGTTCGATGCGCTTCTCTTCGCCCGAAACCCGATCCTTATAGACGATGCCGTTCACGCGCTTGCTGTCGCCGGTGACTTCGGTCGTCTGGCCTTGCGTGATGATCGTCACGTTCGGCAGGCTGCGCAGCTTCTTTTGCAGCACCGCGTCCGCACGCAGTTCTGCGCCGAATTTGATCAGTGTGACGGATGCGACGATGTTTGCGAGATCGATCGCCGCTTCGACGCCCGAGTTGCCGCCGCCGATCACCGCGACGCGCTTGCCCTTGAAAAGCGGGCCGTCCGCAGTGCGGGCAGTATGCCACGCCGCGCCCGCGATATTCGCGCTCGCCCGGCGCGCCGATTTCACGTCAGCGCGCACCGGTCGCGAGAATGATCGTCCTGGCACGCAGTACCGCGCAGCTCGCCAGATGAATCTCGTTGATGCGACCCGGCACGAGCTTCTCGGCGCGCTGCACGTCTATCATGTCGACCTCGTCTTCCTTGACGTGCTGCTTCAGCGCGACCGCGAACTTCGGTCTTTCAGTTTCCTTGACCGAAACGAAATTTTCGATCGACATGGTATCCAGCACCTGGCCGCCGAAGCGCTCGGCCACCACGCCCGTCGCGATACCCTTGCGCGCCGAGTAGATCGCCGCCGCTGCGCCCGCGGGGCCGCCGCCGATCAGCATATCGAACACCGGCTTGTTTTCCAGTTCCTTCGCGGCGCGCTCGGCCGAACCCGAATCGAGCTTGGCGATAATTTCCTTGACGCCCGTGCGGCCCGAGCCGAAGTTCTGGCCGTTGAGGAACATCATCGGCACTGCCATGACCTGACGCTCTTCGACTTTCAGCCTGGAACAGCGCGCCGTCGATGGCGATGTGCCTGATGCGCGGGTTGATCAGCGCCATCACGTTGAGCGCCTGCACGACTTCCGGGCAGTTCTGGCACGACAGCGAGAAATACGTTTCGAAGCTGAAGCCGCCGTCGAGCGCGCGGATTTGCTCGATGGTCACCTCATCCAGCTTGATCGGATGGCCGCCGGTCTGCAGCAGCGCGAGCACGAGCGAGGTGAATTCGTGACCCATCGGAATGCCGGCGAAGGTGATGCCCGCCGCCTTGCCCGGCTTGCCGATGGAAAACGACGGACGGCGCCCGCTGCCGTCATCTTTCTCGACGACGCTGATCTGCGTGGTCAGCGAAGCGATTTCGTCGAGCAGGCTTTTCAGCTCTTTCGACTTGTCGCTGCCGTCGAGGAAGGCGACGAGCTCGATCAGCCGGGTGAGCTTTTCCAGGTAGGCTTTCAACTGAGCCTTGAGATTGGCTTCCAGCATGGCGTTGTCCGTTCCGTTTTTTTTTGACAGACGAGTTTCGATACGGTACCGGGTTGCGGGCGCCGCGTCGAAAGCGTTTCTTGGGCGTTTCCGGAGAGCTAAAGTCAGAAGTGGTGTACGGGGGAGTTGAGGCGGGAAATTGAAGGCGG
>LFJI01000443.1 GCA_001235855.1 Candidatus Burkholderia brachyanthoides | reverse complement strand
ACGAGTTCCTCGGAGCGTGACCATCTCGAGTTCGTGCTGGGCGGGTGTCGGTAGTTTCTAATGCCATTCAGTGTTAACTGAATGGCATTAGAGATTTCGGAGGCTTTTTTGTTGATGTCTCCACTGGAGACACACGTGCCCTGCTGGCCGTAGCTTCGATCGATGGGCGGCAACGTCGCCTGCGCAACGTGTGGATCCGTTGCGCAGATCCTGTCTCTACTCGTGCGAGCGCCACGCTATAACTGTGGTGTTCCACGTCTTGGCCGCCTGTCTAATCGAGGAGATAGGGGCGACCGCTCAAGTGTCCGGACGACAAACGACTCCAGTGGTCGCGATCGTTAATCATGGCTTGCTTACTGATTCCGTGTGCTTTGCTACGCTTGCGGCGCTGATATCGAACTGGAGTGTTGATGGCGTCGGCGAGCGACTGCATGACAGCCACGGATGAGGGTTTGAATCAAGGTACGCTAGACCGCGGAGCAAGAAATTCGGCCAGAGTGGCCGATCTGCGTTGAACTGGTCGTGAAACAACTTCGGTTAGATATTAGCCCAGTTTTTAAGCTTTAAAATCAATGCATTAGATGAGCTTCATGAAATTGTTTCACGAATAGGCAGAAGTCGGAACGCGTCTTCAACTTCTAATTCGTGCCGGACGGGTTTTGAGACAAGACCACAGACCAAATAAAAGCGTCGCTGTATCGTTCAAAATCGAAACTGTATCGACTGCGACGAAACTACTTTTGGCGAATAGCATAGCTAAACGTGAAAGCTGACGCACTGAAACGCAACCTAACTTCTACGCGCCAGAACAGCCCTCACGGCCGCCGTTTTTGCGCTTGCCGATACGGCTCACCAGATTTAAATCGCTCGAGCCGTTCACTTGCGGCCGTCAACCCGCCAAGCGTTGCACGCTGCAATTGATGGTCGTAAAGAGCCACGATCGCCGCGAAGGTTTCCACTTCCGACGCCGGCAATTGCCATATACGCGACTCGCGGTCTGCATCGAAAACTCTGGCAATCGCCAAGTCTGCCGCAGCCAGCACATCATCAGGAAACTCGCCATGTCCTGCGTCGGCCAAGAAACTTGGCGAGCAACATGGCTTCGGTCACGCTCTGCGCCGGTGCGTAAGGCCTCGAGCGACAGATGTGCCTGAAGCGCAAGCTCATTCGCGACGGCACGCGGAATCGGCAACAGGTGTGCTTTGGTGATCTGGACGCGCGGCGTTTGATTCGAGCGTTTGAAAGGGAGAGTGCGTGACATACTTCGATCGCTGGTTGATCTGGCTTCGTTAACGATCATCCTCGGCGGATTCTGAAGGGTACGTGCCTCTTTTTTGTTCAAATTCTTCGATGGCGGCGATCGTACGCTCGCATTGATCGGCATCGAGCGAGTGGATCGACCCCTTTTGCGGGAAAGGTGCGTCGATCGCCTCCGCCACCTATCGGATGCCCTTCGCCCTTGCCTCGAACACGCTGCATCCGTCCCGGCGCACTTTTGCCTGCGCCAGTGGCTCGAGCACCGCATGCAATCTGCTTTTCAACTCGCGCAAGCGCGCGTCCGCGAGCCGTCCGAGCGGCACATTTCGCGTGTTTCGCGGAAAAATGCCGATCCACGCCTGACAGTCCGCGCACACCCAAAGCGGCCCGTGATCGTTTCGATAGGGATAAATTTCTTCGCCGGCGCGCGAGAGTCGCAGGCGCGCCACAGATGGGACAGGGACTTGACGGGGCGGCCGACACGCATTGTTGAATCTCGCAAGCAAAAGACTCAATGTAACAAAAGGAATCTATAGCAAAAGGAATCTCACAAGGAGCTTGAGCAAATATTAATTTGGATATCGAATTAAATAGTCATGTATTAGCCGATTAACACACACGCGCTATCCGCCCCAAGAGCGAACCCATACGCCGCCGGGAATTTTCTTCTGCATCCCGAAGTATACGTTGTACATGCGGTCGTTGAGCGACGACTGCATGGAAGAGCGAGTCTGCTTTTCCAAATCCGCGACTTGCATGCCACATGCGCAGCCGAGCCACGATTGCATCGTATCTATTTCAACAAGAAGGCGGGAATGTTCTTTACATGGACCGATGAACCCAATTTTCCCACGCCGTATCGCAAACCGGTCGCAGTCTTGCGTTGGCAACTTGATATCAAGAGATGGTCACCATGAAACACACTTTCCTGATGGCCGCATCCGTCGCCGGCCTGTTTGCACTCGCAAGCGTCGCACAAGCGCAAGACATGCAAGCCATGCTGGATCAAAACGGTACGGCTCAACAAAACGCGCAGACTGGCACGCCGACGCCAACGCGAGTTACAGAGGAACGATGTCGACAATGAAGGCGAGCGGCGCGTCCCGCGATACGTGGATGACTAATCCGAGCACGGCATGCGTACCTGGACTGAGTTACAACATCTATAAAGGAAATTGACGGTGCGCCACGAGACTTGAACACGCGACGCAAGCCTCAATAAATTCGGGATAGGGGCAGGCCTCACGGCCCGACCCCTCCCACATCACCGTGCGTACGGGTCCGTACACGGCGGTTCGGATCGGTTAGCTGGCCCGTAGA
>LFJI01000442.1 GCA_001235855.1 Candidatus Burkholderia brachyanthoides | reverse complement strand
ACCGCCTTCAATTTCCCGCCTCAACTCCCCCTTACACCCACTTCTGACTTTAGCTTACGTTCGGTATCGTGCAAGCGAAGGGGGCCGAAGGCGCGAGCGTATCGAGCGCGACGGGCGTCAAAATCGATTCGCATGGCTATGCGGTCGTGCCTTATCTCACGCCATACGGCATGAACACGGTCGATACCGATCCGAATAGCAGTTCGATCGGGGTGGAATTCGAATCGACGTCGGAGCAATCCGCGCCGCATGCCTGTTCCATCGTCATGCTCAAGTACAAAGCCGAGACCGGGCGCGCGGCGTTGATTCGCGCACCGCAAGTGGACGGCAAGGCGTTGCCGTTCGGCGCCGAAGTGCTGGATGAAGAAGGGCGCACGGTCGGTGTGGTCGCGCAGGATAGCCGGGTCTTCGCGCGCGGTATCGCAGATAAGGGCGCGCTCGAAGTGAAGTGGGGCGATCTCCCTGGCGAACGCCGCATCGACTACGTGCTCGCTGAAAAGAGCAGCAAGGCAGACAGTGCGTATGCATCCATTAGAGACCGCATTGCATGCCTGCCATGAGCGGTATGACGACGGCTCAATCGACGGCAAGCGAAACGGAGACGCGCCGAGCCGTTAAGCATTCGCTATGAATATCCTCTGCTGATTCAGATTTTTTTGGCGGCTTGTGAATACGGGCGATTGGCGCCTAGACTTAAAGTGGTTTCTCAACTGCTTCGCAGGAGGCGACGATGAGAACATGCACTCGCGATGTCGTGCGTATGCTTGCCACTTTGCGTCACGCCGCGCATTGCACGGCTTTGCATGCCGCCAAAGCCGAAGAGGTGCTTCGCTCCACTCACGAAGAAGTGCACGAGATCACCGACGAGGAAGAAAAGCGCACGCCCGTTTCAAACGATTCATCGCATCGGCGTGTACATTAGACACGCGCCGGATTCCTGAACGGTGAAAATCGCCAATGTCCGGTCGCATCCTTGACCGCCACGGCGCCATGTTCGTGCAGCATGTCGCCGATGACACCGGACTTGATGTCGTCGCCGGTTCTCACGACGAGCAAGGTGCGCTCGCGCTTGCAGCGCGATACGCGCCAGGCGCCCGAGTCGTCGGCGGAGAAACGATTTCGCGCCCCGATTACCCCTTGATGCTCGCCATGCGCGATATATTCCGCGACGTCTTCATCATGGGCGGGTGGAGCGAGCGCATCGTATTCTACTGTGGGCATCGCTGTGCTATAGATCTGCGCGTCGTCCCGCTTGAGCCCCATCGCTTGCAAAACCCTGAGCGCGTCGTGTCCATCGCGATAGGATGCGAACATGCCGACTATCACCTGATTCATCGTCACTCCCTTATTCCACGCGTGCACCGTGTCCTTTACGCAATGCATCCGCTGGCCAGATTATCTGGACGATATCTTCATACGAACCCCGCAACAAATATTCCCGAACGCTGCTTCGAAAACTATGCGTTGGCGATGTGCCTTGCCATATAGCGCGCCGCATATGAAGAAGGGAAGATGCCGGGTTGCGACCCCGACCCCGATCGCATCAAGTATTCATCTTGATGTCACATCGATAAATCCAATATCAAATACGCGCATCCGCAGGGATCGCGCGCTTCTCGAGAGGGTTCGAAAGATGGTGAAGGCCTGCGCGTGAGTGCTCTTGCTGGGGGGGCGGTATGGGCAGGTGCGGCATCGGCGGTCCCGTGTTATAGCGACGGCGATATCGTCACGCTCGAAGGCAAGGCCACGCGCCAGCCCACGCACGAAACCGACGGCTCCGCCAAGCCTGCTCTGGTGCTGTCGCTCTCGGAGTCCGATCTGCGCGATGAGCGCGGCCGCCGGACAAACCACGCGTCAGCAGACTTCCGTCTCCGCAGTGCAGATCGTCGACACGACGCCTGCGGAGAACGCGCGCGTTCAATTGTGACCGGCAAGCTCGTCACCGGAAACGTGAGTGCTTATTACGCCGTGCCCACGGCCATCTTGAGTGCTCAAGCAACGCGAACTATCGGCACAATGACGCAGCCTTAAGTGCTCTACGTCAGGCTGCCTTGCTTCGATAACGGCAATACTCTGCCACGACGAACTGAAACGTTCGATCATCCAGCTTGTGTTCTTCGGCAAAGCGCACGATGGCGTCCAGTTGCTGGCCCCTGCAGCGGAACGCCTCGCGCCTTGGCGCGCGTCGATTTAATGAGATGGTCACTCCCACCCTACATGCGAGTACGCTATAGAGAGTGTTTTGTTTCTGGAGACCATCATGCAAAGCGTGACGCTGGTTGGGATTGATCTGGGTAAACACCCGTTTCATCTTCACGGCCAGGATCGGGCCGGTCAGGCGGTGTTTCGCAAGAAGGTGAGCCGCAACAGCTCGTCGAGTTCTTCGCCACCTTCCACGCGTGCACCGTCGTGATGGAAGCCTGTGCCGGTGCGCATTACATGGCCCGCAAACTGGCTGATTTGGGGCACCAAGTCAAACTTATCTCACCGTAATTCGTCCGGTCCTTCGTGAAAGTAGGGTAGGATACGTGAGGCTTCCCATGCAGAACAAACGTGCACATTGTTTTGCTTAGATGAGCC
>LFJI01000441.1 GCA_001235855.1 Candidatus Burkholderia brachyanthoides | reverse complement strand
TCCCGTGATGTACAGGACCCAGCCCTCAGTGGCCTAGCCGAATAACTGTCCAACTTTGCGGGGTCAGATCAGAGACGGGTCTTTTTCGTGTGCGTCCGCGAACTTCAGACCAGCACCAGATTGTCACGATGGATCAGCTCCGGCTCGAGCATATAGCCGAGCACCGATTCGATCTCGCCGCTCGGCCGGCGATGAATCAGCCGCGCCTCCGAGCTGCTGTAATTGGTGATGCCGCGTGCCATTTCCTGCCCTTCGCCGTTCACGCACGCGATCACCTCGCCGCGATCGAACGCGCCCTTCACGTCGATCACGCCGATGGGCAAGAGGCTCTTGCCGTCGTCGGTGAGCTTTTGCACCGCGCCGTTGTCGATGACGACGTGCCCACGCACCTGCAGGTGATCCGCCATCCACTGTTTGCGGGCCGCCATGCGCGCGGTCTGCGCGATCAGCTGCGTGCCGATCGCCTCGCCCGATGCGAGGCGCGTGAGGACATCGGCTTCACGGCCGCTCGCGATCACCGTGTTCGCGCCGCTATGCGCCGCGCGCTTGGCCGCGAGAATCTTGGTCAGCATGCCGCCGCGCCCGAGGCTCGAGCCCGCGCCGCCGGCCATCGCCTCGAGTTCGGGCGTGCCGGCGTCGGCCTGATCGACGAGCGTCGCGCCCGGGTCCTTGCGCGGATCGGCGGTGAAGAGACCGCGCTGATCGGTGAGGATGACGAGCACATCGCCTTCGATCAGATTGGCCACGAGCGCGCCGAGCGTGTCGTTGTCGCCGAACTTGATTTCGTCGGTAATGACCGTGTCGTTCTCGTTGATGATCGGCAACGCGCCGAGACGCAGCAACGTGAGCAAGGTGGAACGCGCGTTGAGATAGCGCTCGCGGTCGGCGAGATCGGCGTGCGTGAGCAGAATCTGCGCGGTACGGATGCCGTGCGCGCCGAAGCTGCTCTCATACACCTGCGCCAGCCCCATCTGGCCGACTGCTGCTGCTGCCTGCAATTCGTCGATTTCACGCGGCCGCTTGCTCCAGCCAAGCCGGTGGATGCCTTCGGCGATCGCGCCCGAACTCACCAGCACGACTTCCTTGCCCTGCTCTCGCAACGCCGCGATTTGCGACGCCCAGCGGCCGATAGCCGCACGATCGAGCCCGTGCCCGTCGTTGGTGACGAGGCTGGACCCTACCTTCACTACGATTCGCTTCGCAGCGGCAATAACCGAACGCATCGTGCGCTTTCTCCTCGTCGATATGTCGTTTATTCGCCGTCTTCGTTGGCCTGCTGTTTCGGTGCTTCGTCACGGAAGCGCACGTCCGCGGCGAGATCTTCCGCTTCCGCCACGCGCGACGCGTCGGAATGCTGCGAGATGTAATCGTAGATGGCGTAGGTCAGCGCTTCGCAGCCTTGACCCGTGAGCGCCGAAATCTCGTAGACCGGAGCATCCCACTCGAAGCGCTCGATGAAATCGTCCACACGCGCCTGACGCTCGTCCTCGGGAATCATGTCGAACTTGTTCAGCACGAGCCAGCGCGGCTTCTCGTACAGCGCCTCGTCGTACTTGCGCAGTTCGTTGACGATAGCGCGCGCTTCCGCGACCGGATCGACGTTTTCATCGAACGGGGCCAGATTGACCAGATGCAGCAGCATGCCCGTGCGCTGCAAGTGACGCAGGAAGCGATGGCCCAGACCCGCGCCTTCCGCCGCGCCCTCGATCAGGCCCGGAATATCCGCGATCACGAAGCTCTTGCTCGGGCCCACGCGCACCACGCCGAGATTCGGCGCGAGCGTGGTGAAAGGGTAATCGGCGATCTTCGGCCGCGCGTTCGACACCGACGAGATGAACGTGGATTTGCCCGCGTTCGGCATGCCGAGCAGGCCGACGTCCGCGAGCACCTTGAGTTCGAGCTTGAGCATGCGGCACTCGCCTGGTTTGCCGTCGGTCTTCTGACGCGGCGCGCGGTTCGTGCTCGACTTGAAATGCAGGTTGCCCAGCCCGCCCGCGCCGCCCTTGGCGACCAAAACCTGCTGGTTGTGTTCGGTCAGATCGGCGATCAGTTCGCCCGTATCCTGATCCGTGATGATGGTGCCGACCGGCATGCGCAATGTGATGTCGCCGCCGCCCTTGCCGTAGCAGTCCGCGCCACGGCCGTTTTCGCCGTTGCGCGCCTGATGTTTTTTGGAAAACCGGTAGTCGATCAGCGTGTTGATATTGCGATCCGCGACCGCGTAGACGCTGCCGCCGTGGCCGCCGTCGCCGCCGTCCGGTCCGCCGAACGGGACGAACTTCTCGCGGCGCATCGACGCGCTGCCATCGCCTCCGTCGCCGGCGATGACTTCAATCCTCGCTTCGTCAATGAACTTCATGCGTTACTCCGTCCCGTTTCGTGCTGCTATTGTGCCGTGACCGTCAGTGCCGGTCACCGATAACCTTGAATTCTTTGGATGCGCGTTTTCCGCGCACCAATCGGCATAGGGGACGGCGTTGAGGCCGTCCCCCTGCCACACCACCCGGCATGCGGGTCCGCACCGGGTGGTTCGGGGAGTGGAGGTTATGAGAGTCGGGGTACACCCAGCCGGTCGAGGTGGG
>LFJI01000440.1 GCA_001235855.1 Candidatus Burkholderia brachyanthoides | reverse complement strand
CCGGATAACCGGCGGCTACGTTGTCACCGAAGCTTCACCCCGAAGCTTCATACCGCTCGGCGTGGGCCTGCTGTCGGGCGGTTACGGCAGCAGCGACGAACTGGAGCGCTCGGGCACGCTGCGCGTCTGCGAAGACCCCGCCGATCTGCTGCTGCATCTCGACGAGGTCGCCGCGCGTCCTTGAATCCCGAAGCGGCAACGAAGCGCGCGGCTCAAAACGAATGCCGCACGCCGACCGACACCGCCCGACGACGGCGACAGCGTGTTGATCATCGCGCCGCCGAGCGCGGTGCCCGGCGGCGCGCCGCGTACGTGCTGATAGACCCCTTCCTAGATACAAGGTCGGTGCGCTTGGAAAGGCCGTAATCGATTTGCAGCGTCACCGTGTTCCATAACGGATACGCGATCGCCGTATGCGCCGTCCGTGAAGGCGTAGGCCGCCGACACGCTCCACGCCGAGGTCAGCGCGTACTTCACGCTGGCCTCGTAGTTGTCGAGCTGCAACGTGCTGTCGGAGCGGCAGATAGCTGCCCAGCCCGAGCGACAGCACGGACGCCATGTTGTCGATCTGCGTATGGCTCCAGACCAGGCCGACCGTGGCCGGCCCGAAAGCCGCGCCCGTGCCCCACACGCGCTGCCGTCGCCGAGCGAGGTCGCGCCGTTGGGATTGGTCGCGACGATGCCGCCGCCCGCGATGGTGAACGGCCCCTGCGCATACGATGCGCCGAAGCTATACGCGCGGTTATCCGCGAAACCGTTTGCGCGATTGCTGAAGGAATACATCGCTTCGGCGCTCAATCCGCGGAAGTTCGGGCTGACGTACTTGAGCGCGTTGTTCGGCACGACCGAATCTGCGCCGCCAGGTTATCGTTTTCGAACGGATGCGCCGCGATGCTGCCGCCCCACGTGTTGAAGCCGGACGACAGCGGCCCGAGCGTGTCGTTGAGCACATCGTACTGGCGGCCGAAGGTCAGCGTGCCGTAGCTGTCGTGTTGCAGCCGATCCACGCCTGCGAGCCGAAGCCGTCGCCCGTGAATGCGTTGGTGCCGTTGTTCAGATTGAAGCCCTGTTCGAGCTTAAAGATGGTTTTCAGGCCGCCCCCGAGGTCTTTGCTGCCCTTGAGTCCGAAAACCGTGTTCTGAGTCAGGCTGGACAGCATCTGCCAGTTGCTGTGGCCGCCCTGATTGTTCGTGTAGGTGATGCCCGTGTCGATCAGCCCGTACAGCGTGACACTGCTCTGCGCCTGGGCGGATGCCGCGTAGAACGCGGTCGCCGCGGGCAAGGTCAGCGCAAGCATGATTCTTTTCATTATTGCAAGCTCCTGGTTCTGCTGCGCTCGCGCGCCGCATGCCTCGGAAACGTCGAATCGATCCTACGACGAAAAAAATAAACGGACAGCGACGCGTCGGCGCCGCGCAACGGTTCGCGCGGCTGGCGAAAAAATGCATAAATGCTATTCCTGTCGCCCCTGAATCCTCCTGTAAGCCTTTCCTATACTGGCGCTTCATATCCAACGAGGAGACATCCAGATGTTGACGGAAGCCAAGGAGTCGATCTACAGCCCGACGCAAGAAGACCTGATCTTCCCGCAGGAACCCACCTTCGCCAGTTCCGCCGAGGAGCGCCGCTACCGCAAGGAGCATCTCGCAGCCGCGTGCTGGATCTTCGCCCACCACGGCTTCAGTCGCCCACCACGGCTTCAGCTTCGGCTTCGGCGGCCATCTGACGGTGCGCGACCCGGAGCATCCGGAACTGTTCTGGACCAATCCGATGTGCGTGCCGTGGTCGCGCACCAAGACCTCGCAACTGGTGCTGGTCGATCATTCGGGCACCGTGATCGAAGGCAAGTACGCGGTGAATCGTGCGGGCTACGTGCTGCATTCGGCCATTCATACGGAGAATCCGGACATCATCGGCTCGTGCCATGCACATACCGTCAACGGCGATGCGTGGGCCGCGATGGGCAAGCCGCTCGACTAAGTGGCGCAGGACGCCTACATGTTCTACGGCAGCCATACGGTCATGCGCGACGGCGCGGGCAAGGTGCCGGTTGCGACCGAATCGCGCCCCGTGCCCATCGATCCGAAATTCGCCGAGTATTCCCACGAGCATCTGGACAACTCGTTCATCAGTTGGCTGCACTTCCAGACCATGCTGTACGAGATCAACGAAGAGGAGCCCGATTAGCTTGACTGAACACCTGGCGGTTCCCCAGTACGACGGCGGCATGCTTCGGGCGTCGAGCCGGATACATGCAGCACGACAGCGCTAAGAAATATCTATACGGAGAAGAGAATCCGTCAAGCGGACGGATGCAAGCCGCACCTACTACCGGGCTTACTGGCGGCTCTTGCCGCTGTTGCTGATCTGCTATCTCGTCGCGTATCTAGATCGCGTGAACGTCGGTTTCGCGAAGCTGCAAATGCTCGACGCCCTGCATTTCGACGACGCCATCTACGGCCTCGGCTCGGGCATTTTCTTCGCGGGATACTTCTTCTTCGAGGTGCCCAGCAATCTGGTGATGCGGCTACAAGGGCTTCCCAGTCAGCGCAAGCTCCATAAACTTTGCGCTGCGTGTTTCCATCTGCGCCG
>LFJI01000439.1 GCA_001235855.1 Candidatus Burkholderia brachyanthoides | reverse complement strand
GCTCATGCAAAAGATAAGATGTAAACACATTTCATCGAATGAAAACAGACCCTAGTCCGTCGTAGGGATTGGGCAGATCGGAATGCGCGGGAAAGCGCGTTGGCTCGTGGCGCTCGAGGATGCTCGCTCACGCGAAAGCGCCGCCCGAGCGTATCGCCATCCAGACGCAGAAGCGCGGCGGCGTCGCCGGGAAACAGCGCGCGCAGTGTGCCGTGCCGTAGCAGCCCACGGTAGCGCTCGGTGTCCGCCATCTCGCGCGACAGGTCCTCGATGAGCGGGGCCAGCGCATCGAGCAGCACACGCGATGTCATTGCGACTACATCGGCAGTCTTTTTGACCAGAGTCGAATCGACCATATTTCCCGTCAGGCGATTGATTTACCTTGGATTTTAAACTGGCACGAAAGATGTGTATATTCCGATGTATATATTCCGCGTCGCAACATTCAGCGGCGAAGCGCTCCGCTTCGCGCACCATCACGAGGAATACGATCATGCTGTCAGCCGAACATCGTGCCATCGTCAAGGCTAACGTCCCGCTGCTCGAAAGCGGCGGCGAAGCGCTCACTACTCACTTCTACCGCGCGCTGCTAGCCAATCATTCCGAAGTGCGGCCGATGTTCAATCAGGCGCATCAGGCAAGCGGTGCGCAGCTTCGCGCGCTCGCCAACGGCGTGCTGATGTACGCGCGCCATATCGACGAACTCGAGAAGCTCGGCGGGCTGGTCCGGGCAGATCACCAACAAGCATGTCATGTCGCGCTAGATATCCAGCCGGAACACTATCCGGTCGTCGGCCAATGCCTGCTGGCGTCGATCCGCGAAGTGCTCGGCGAGAAGATCGCCACAGACGCGATGATCGAAGCGTGGGCCGGGGCAGTACATCGGCTTGCGCGTGTTCATCGAAGGTGAGGAATTGCAGCGCAACTATTCGCTCTCGACAGCGGCCAATGGGCGCGAATATCGGATCAGCGTAAAGCGCGAGCCGGAGGGGCGCGTGTCGCAGCATCTGCACGCCAACGTGCACGAGGGCGATGTGATCGAACTGTATCCGCCCGCCGGCGATTTCCGTCTGCAACCCAGCAACAAGCCGCTCGTGCTGATCAGCGGCGGAGTCAGCATCACGCCGACGCTCGCATCCGATGCCACGCGGCCGGTGCATTTCATCCATTCGGCGCGGCACGGCATCGGCTTCGACCGTTCGATGCTGGCCCAATGGCTGCCCGCCGATCGCGACGTGGACGCCTATTTTCTCGGCCCGAAGTCTTTCATGAAAGCGATGACGCAGCATCTGAAGGCGCTCGGCGTACCCGATGTGCAATGCCGCTACGAGTTCTTCGAACCGGCGTCGGCGCTGGAATAACGCCATCACACATCGACGCGCGATGCATCGCGCTCCGGTTTTGCCCGCGACCCTCTCGGCGCGGTTTTTTTTGCCCAGAGCACGCGTCACGCGTGCGCTCACTGGTTACCTGATATTTGCGAAAATCGGTCATTTTAAAAAACCACTTCGAGGCCTACTCTAAAATAATTAGAATATCAATAATACCGCTGAACAATAGAATCGACAATGCAAGGGAACGTTTTTGTTTTTTCACGAAAATAATCTCCAAACGACTGACTCAATCCGCGGACTGCATCAAAACCATGTGATTCGAATCGATAAAACTTGGCCACGCATTCAGGATGACGAACGGACGCACACGGTCGCGCCCGGCGATCGCAAGGATCGAGGCGAACGGCTGACGGTTCGTCGTTGGAATGCGCGGCTAGGAAAGCGGCGCGGCTACGGCGGTGTGGACGCGAACGTTATCGGCATGATCGGCATCCCCGGCGTCACGCGAAGTGACAGGCGGCCGACGTGTCGTCGCCGAGCGCGCGCAACGCGGGCACTTCGCTCGCGCAGCGCGCCTGCTCCATCGGACAACGCGTGTGGAACACGCATCCCGCGGGCGGATCGATCGGGCTCGGCATATCGCCCGACAGAATCTGCACGGTCTTGGCACGCTCGACCGCTGGATCTGGCACCGGCACCGGCTCGTCGCAGATGACGAGCTTCGGCTCCACGATCAGCGCCCGCGCAATGCCGATGCGCTGATACTGCCTGCCCGAGAACTCGTGCGGATAGCGGTGTTGATCATCTGTTCGCGCAGACCGACGCGCGCCATCATGGCGCGCACGCGGGTGTCGATCGTCTGGCGGCTCATGCCGGACCGATGCTCGCTCAGCGGCTCCGCGATGATGCGCCCGATGCTCATGCGCGGATCAAAGCAAGGCGAGCGGGTCCTGAAAAATCATCTGCACGTCGCCGCGCACGCAATGCTATTCCAACGCCGCGCCTGCGCGAGCGTCGCGCCCATCCAGACGATCTCGCCGCTCGCGCCAGAATCAGATTGAGGATGGCGCGCGACAGCGTGGACTTGCCGCAACCCGATTCCCCGACCACGCCGAGCGTCTCGCCTGCCCTCGGATCGAAACTCACGCCTTCGACCACCTTGAGCGTGTGCGGCGCGGCCTACGGCAAGCGATGCTCAGACTTCACCTTTGCACAGACCGGAGACATGGGTAACAGGTGTGTCAGGACAGGAGTAACACATTTAGCT
>LFJI01000438.1 GCA_001235855.1 Candidatus Burkholderia brachyanthoides | reverse complement strand
GCTCCCGTCAAAAGGGGCTTTGCAGAGGCTTGAGCCGTATGCGAGGAAACTCGCATGTGCGGTTCTTAGGGGGAATAGTGCGGCAATGCACGGTTCCTACCCGACCGGATGAACCTAGTTAAATTAGGCGGCGCAGTGGATTTCTGCGCCCGCTTAGTTCAGAGCATCGCGCGTGCCCAAATCGGCGCTGGAGTTATCGGCAAATGGAATTCACTCTGTCTTGCTTTCGAATTCACTCTGTTCTGCTTTCGACCAGCTTGACCAGAACATGCAGCATGCGATTCGCCGGCGTGGCGACGCCCAGCACCTCGCCGCGCCGCACGATCAGACCGTTCAGATGATCGATCTCGCTGCGCTTGCCACGCGTCATATCTTGCGCCGTCGAGGAATACTGATTGGGCATCGTCTCGGCGATCTTGCGCACGGCCGCATCCACATCGGTGGGAATGGAAATTCTTTCGGCTCGGGCGACCGCGAGGCATTCGTCGACTACATCGACATCGCGCATGGCGCGCGTCACGCCTTCGCCTTGCACGAGCTTGCCGTAGGGCATTCGCGACAGCGCCGAAAGCGCGTTGTAGGCGCAATTGAGGACGAGCTTCGCCCATAGCGCGCCGCGCACATTGTCGGAAATCTCCGTAGGTACCTCGGCTTCTCGCAACGCGCTTGCAACCGCTTCGCTCGTGCTCGACGGTTCGATCACAAGTTCACCACGTCCGTGGTGCTTGATATGTCCCGGCCCTGCCATTTCCGATGCGACATACACGACGGCCGCCACCACCACTTCCTGCGGCAGCAGTTCGCGCAAACGCTGCGCATTCTCCACGCCGTTCTGCAGCGACAGTACGAGCGTGTCGCAGTCTAGATTCGGCGTGATGGCTTGCGCCGCGCTATCCGTGTCGGTCGACTTCACGCAGAAGAGGATGAGTTTGGTGCCTTGCACTGCGCTCAGCTCCGTGCTTGCGCTCAGGCGCACCTATTCATCAAACGCCTGCGTATCGAGCCTCAGGCCATCCCGCTCGATCGCGTCAACATGTTGCGGCCGCACAATCAGCACGACATCGTGACCGGCGCGCGCGCATGCCACCGTAATAACAGCCCACGACGCCCGCGCCCATGACGGCAACTTTCATCTTCGACTTCTCCTGTTGATGTGCCCGACGATTATCGTTTTGGCTTCGGTTCGAAAGGTAACACATGGTGAAATCGCGTAGCTTTATGCAACGCTTCGGGTTGCGGCTTAAAGCGGCATTTAGCCGCAAACGCTTGCGCCGCCAGCCTTCCGGCGCGGCCCGCCATGCTTTGTTGGGCAGACGCACGCTAGTCCGATGATTTACCTACCCGTGAACCGTATTGTTAAACGGTGCCTCGGGACGATACGCTTCTTCCCAGTGGATCGATCCTGCCGTTCGAACAAGAAATCGATCACTTGTCGACGTCGAGCAAAGATACTTTTCCGCCTCAAGAAAGGGAGAACGGGAAATCAGCTACCGCGTGCCGAACAGGGGCGGCACGTCGCTCGCGTCCTTCAGCGGACGTGCGGCGCGCCGAGGCGCAGAAATCGTAATCAAGAAGCGGCAAGCCGTCCGAAGCACGACGGCGGATAGCCGATGCGTGGGCGTTTTCACGAGAACAACAATGAACCATGGATATGAAGCATCGCTCGTCAAGCGTGTAGTCAATGAGCTTGTCGCGGGCATCGTCAAGGGAGAGTATAAGTATCAGGACAACGTTTTACCACCGCAAGTGATTCTTTCGAAGAAGCACGACGTGAGCCGCACCATCATGCGGGAAGTGCTCAGTGTGCTGATCTCGCGCCGTATGCTCGACGTCCGTCCCAAGACGGGCACGCGTATCAAGCCCGCGCGCGAGTGGCTGATCATGGACCCCGAAGTCGCCGAATGGCGTTTGCGCGCCGTGCCGGATCAGGATTGCATCGGACGCCTGCTCGAATTCCGCGCGCTGGTCGATCCGCCCGCCGCCGCGCTCGCGGCCACGCGTGCGAATCGTCATCAACGCATCGCGATCAATGCGGCGTTCCAACGCCTCGTGCATGCGAGCCCGTCCGAAGCCTTGCAATCGAGCGCCGAAGAAGCGCTGCAGGCTGCCATCGTCGATGCAAGCGGTAACGAGAGTTGTTGCGCCAGATGGGCAGCGTGGTTCGCGTGGGCATCCGCACGATGAAGACGACGATGCGCGCGCAGTCGCAAGCCTTGCCACGCGCGAGCGAAGCCGAACTGGGCAATTATGGCCGCGTCGTGCGCGCGATCGAAACCGCCGACGGTGAAGGCACGCGCGCCGCGATAACGCAACTGCTCACGCGCAGTCAGGCAAGCTGGATGGAAGAGGTGCTTTGAGCCTCCCCTGATCTCAGCGCCATTCTTCTACAATCCGTAGGTCCGTATCTTGCGCGCCTTCGCGCGAGATACGACTCGCATGCCTCGCTTCGTGACTACAATGAATGAGTCACCGGGTGAGGCCTTTCATGCGATGAGTCATACGCCATGCTCTCCATGAAGCGCATGGCATCGGACATACGGAGGAATTGAAATGAACGCCTCCCACCGCCGTGGCGGAGTGAGAGAAAGAGGAAGGTGGATCCTC
>LFJI01000437.1 GCA_001235855.1 Candidatus Burkholderia brachyanthoides | reverse complement strand
GTCAGGATCAAGAGATCGAGTCCCGGCTCCTCCAAACGCTGGTGGCGGGCAACGGCGTAAACGCAGTGCCCACTCAGGGACTGAAGTGGCGGAGGCGGTGAGATTCGAACTCACGGAAGGATCACTCCTTCGCCGGTTTTCAAGACCGGTGCCTTAAACCGCTCGGCCACACCTCCAGGTAGGGTCGCCCTTCATCCATAAGGATGAAGGGCGACCCTAAGAACTGTAAGTGCGAGTTTCCCCGCATAAAGATCAAGCCTACAGACAAAGCTCCATTTACAATAGAACCGAACCGGCTTCGTTACAACAAGTTTGCCAGCGTACACCTGCTGGTGGCAATGCGGGTGAAGCAGAACCCTGTTGGCCAACGTGTCTTTGCCACCATGCATCCGATACTCTAGATGATGATCGTGCCAACCCGTTTCGTCCGTCAGCGCCGTGCCACAGTGCGCACACAATCCACCCTATGACATTTACAGCTTGTGGACTATCGCCTGCGATAGCGCATCGATTCCCGCATGCGATCCTGCCACAATTTCTCGCCGTACTGCTCCCACATCGGATCAAAGGGATTGAATTCCGCTTTGATTTTCAAGTGTCGCTTGATGACTGTTCCGCTGACTTGATACAGATCAAGCAATCCCTCACTGCCGTCCCGCTCTTAACTACAGGAACAGCGAACACCCATTGACGATCACCGATGGAATGAAAGTACTTCGTTCTCACCCAATCGACGCCCTTCTGGGGATGCCGCCGCTTCGACCATCGCCAAAGCCTCTGAAACACCAAATGCTCCATGCTGCGACTGTACGCTTGCTTGGCTACTACCCTACCGGACTGTGATACTGCGCCCAGCCCCGAAGCATCGGATTCAACAGTCGGATCAGATCCGCCTGCTTCACCGTCTTGTGACCGCTGACCGTATCCGCCACCTTGCGATAAAACGCTTGCGCGTGTTTTTCTTACTCGGCTTGATGAGCAGTTTTCCCGAGTACTTTCGGAAATTCCACCCAAGGAAATCAAAGCTTTGATCTATGTGAGTGATCCGCGTTTTCTCTTCGGATAGTTGCAAACCCCGAACCGCGAGGAAGGCTTCTATCCAAGGTCGGACTTCGCTGACCAGTACCTCTTGCGAGTCACCGGTAATGACGAAGTCGTCCGCGTACCGCAGTACCGCAGTACCGCACCACATGAATCTTCAGCTTCTTGGTTTTCGCGATCCCGAATTTTGCACCAAGGTGCTCAATCAGTTCACGCTCCAACCCGTTCAACGTCACATTGGCCAACGTCGGGGAAATGATGCCTCCCTGCGGCGTACCGGCCGTCGTCGCCTGCAACTGACCTTAGTAAATCAAGCCAGCCTTCAACCACTTCCGGAGAATCGCCGTGTCCATCGGGACATTGCGTTCCAGCCAGTCATGGTTGATGTGATCAAAGCATCCCTTTTTTATATCCGCTTCCAATACCCATCGGGCTGAACCCTTCTGAGACATGGCGTCGGCCGTTGAGCGATGACTCCTGAACCCAACCCATATGAGTTCGAGTCGCTCGTGGACTCTGCCACTGGCTCCAAGGCCAGCAAGTACAGAGCTTGCATCGCTCTGTCATGCATGGTCGGGATGCCCAAAGGACGTTCCTTTCCATTGGCCTTGGGGATAAAGACCCTCCGTAAAGGCAGAGGCCTGTATCCACGTCGCTTCAACCCGTCGACAGCATCTCGTCGACTTTCAGGCGAATCCCATAGTTCGCGATCGACTCCAGCCGTTCGCGCACCCTGGTTTTGCGTAACACGTCGTACCGCGTACAACTTGGCGAACAACGTGCGGGTCAACATCCGTTGCAGAGCTTTCACCCTGCGCCATTTGCCTTCCCGCGTCGCCTTCGCAGTTCGAATCTGCATCCCTCTCACGTTCCGTTCAACCCGACGCCAATCTACGGCGTACCAGTCATCCGGCGCGTGGGAAAGCGCAGATCCAGTCTTCCGAGCAGATACTTTCATGCTGCTCTCCTAATTGGAAAAATCCCCGAGCAGAAGGCGCATCTCCCCAAGCGGGGTAGATACACCCCGCTTGGGGAACAACAAACACCTCAGTACGGGCGCATGCACCCGTACCTAACCAAGACACAAGAGGGTAGTCAACTGTCTTGCGACGGTAGACCAGACGAAAGTCTGCCCGCTTATCACGTGAGGTAATGTTTCAACCTCTATCCGGACCATTACAGCCCGACGTTTGCTTTTTCCGTCCTGCCATACCCGCACAATCAACAGCGTTCCTTGCGGTTCGCCTGCCAGCCAACAGCACTGGCAACCATGCGAGTTTACCACGTTCCCGGCATGTCACACGACTGACTTAGGTTCTGCCTCTTCACCGGCGGTTATATATAATTATAATGACGTATTCCGAGCCTTGAACGGAATCCGAGCCTTGAACGGAATGACTAACCGCACACCTTTTGGTTAATGCCTAGCAGCAGCTTGGGCACCACAATTCCACAATTCTTACGAGGTTTATCAGTAGTTCACTTGACATTAACGCCGGGTAGCAACAGCACATTACGGCACATCGCCCCCTAAGGAACCGTACGTGAGACTTTCGCCTCATAGGGCTCAAGCCCA
>LFJI01000044.1 GCA_001235855.1 Candidatus Burkholderia brachyanthoides | reverse complement strand
GCGTCGATGACAATTAGCCGGGAGTAACATCCTCCCGTGAGGCAACACGGGACGCTCGATGCACCGCGCGTGTTCTCGCAGGCGCATGCGGTCGGCGCGTCGATTGCGCTGGCGATGGACGGCATCGCCGTCACCATGGCGCAGGTGGCGGCGCTAGCCGAGCGGCAGATCGACCGGTTCGTGAATCCGCTGGTGAGCGGCTTGCCGCCGTTTCTGGCCGAAATCAGCGACACGTGCTCCGGCTTCATGATCGCGCAGTACACGGCGGCATCGCTCGTCGCGCAGAACCGGCGCATTGCCGCGCCCGCGAGTCTGGATGGCGGCGTGACCTCCGGCTTGCAGGAAAATCATTTGTGTCACGCCACGCCCACTGCGTTGAAAGCGCTCGAGATCATCGAAAATTCCGCGCGCATTCTCGGCATCGAACTGCTCGCCGCGACGCAGGCCTACGATCTTCAGCCGACGGATCTGGCCCGCGCGCCGTACGCCGTATACTGAATCGCTGCGTACACGGGTACGCGGCGTGCTGCCAATGTATCGCGACGACCGGCCACTTGCCCATGACATGATGTTCGCGTTTCGCATGATTTCGGATGGCCTTCCGCCACCACTGCTCGGCCCGGTCGCACAGACGCACGGGCCGGACGCGCAATCGCCCGCCGCCGCGCCGGCTTCGATATCGGTGCAACCGTGCGCGGAATCCGCCAACGACTCCTTAGCCGTTGCGCCGGAAGCGCAGAGCGGTTAGAGAAGGCATCGCAGGCGAACGCAGCGCTCAAGGAATCGACACACACACAATGAATACCAAGCCGAACCTTGACCAGAAGCCGGGCGGCACAATACAGCTGCCGGCCTATGAGCAGATCAAGCGTTATGTGACCGACCGGATCGCCGACAGCACCTGGAAGCCTGGCGACACGATTCCCTCCGAAACCGAACTGGTGAAGGGAATTCGGCGTGTCGCGCATGACGGCCTCACGCGCGCTACGCGAACTGACCGCCGAGCGCGTGCTGACGCGCGTGCAGGGCTCAGGTACTTTCGTCGCGCCGAGGCATTACGAATCGACCGTGCTCGAAGTGCGCAATATCGCCGATGAGATCGCCGCGCGCGGACACCGTCATTCGACGCACGTGCTCAGGCTCGAGGCCTTCGACGATGCCGAGGCCATCGCATCGCTCGATCTGGCCAAGGGACCGGTGTTTCACTCATGCATCGTGCATGCAGAGGAAGGCACGCTGATCCAGTACGAAGACCGCTACACGAAACCGCGTCTTTTCCCCGATTATTTGCAGCAGGATTTCACCCGCGAAACGCCGAATCACTGCACGGTGAGGCTCGCGCCCATTCAGCGCGCGGAATTCCGCATCGACGCGCAAAAGCCCAACGCGACCATTCGCCGTCTGCTCGAAATGGAAATTGGCGAGCCATGCCTGCTCGTGTCGCGCCGGACCTGGGTCGGCGACAGCGTGGCGACAGCGGTACAACTGTGGCATTCGTCGTTGCGCTTTCACCTAGTCGGGAAAATGTAGCCTGTCTAGTCAATTTACATGAAACGCTCGCGCTGGTATTCGTTTCCGGATATCCGCGTTTTTATTTGCGGATGAGGAAATTTCGTCATCGATCTTCACGTATACCCTGCGCGAAAAAATCCACTCACCGTCTTATATATACAACTTGGCGTCGCTACAGTGTTTTCACTGCCCGTCGCTTAGCGCGGGCGTTCGTCAACTTTCCTCTCAGAGCGACACACATGAACCATCCCAAACACATCGATTCGCGTCTCGACCCGACCCGCGCCATTCGTGCGCCGCGCGGCAGCGAAAAAACCTGCAAAACCTGGATCGCGGAAGCCGCGTACCGAATGATTCAAAACAACCTCGACCCCGAAGTCGCGGAGCATCCGCACACGCTGGTGTGGTGTATGGCGGCATCAGCCGCGCGGCGCGCAACTGGGACTGCTTCGACCAGATTCTCGCGTCGCTCAAGGATCTGAACGAAAACGAAACGCTGCTGATCCAGTCGGGCAAGCCGGTCGGCGTGTCCCGCATGCATGCCGATGCGCCGCACGCGCTGCTCGCCAACTCGAATCTCGTACCGCACTGGGCAAACTGGGATCACTTCCACGAACTCGACCGCAAAGGTCTGATGATGTACGGCCAGATGACGGCGGGAAGCTGGATCTACATCGGTTCGCAAGGCATCGTGCAAGGCATTTACGAGACGTTCTTCTCGGTGGCGAATCAGCATTTCAACGGCGACCCGAAGGGCCGCTGGA
The DNA here is from genome assembly GCA_001235855.1 of Candidatus Burkholderia brachyanthoides. Taxonomy (GTDB): domain Bacteria; phylum Pseudomonadota; class Gammaproteobacteria; order Burkholderiales; family Burkholderiaceae; genus Caballeronia; species Caballeronia brachyanthoides. Next base: position 10,415 of record LFJI01000044.1, on the reverse strand, counting down.
TTCTCACCGGCGGTCTCGGCGGCATGGGTGGCGCGCAGCCGCTCGCGACGACCATGGCGGGCTTCTCGATGATCGCCGTCGAATGCGACGAGACCCGCATCGACTTCCGTCTGAAGACGCGCTACGTCGATAAAAAGGCGAAGACGCTCGACGAAGCGCTCGCCATGATCGAAGACGCGAAGCAAAGCGGCACGCCGGTATCGATCAGCCTGCTCGGCAATGCGGCGAACGTGTTCGCGCAACTGGTGGAACGCGACATCACGCCGGACTGCGTGACGGACCAGACCAGCGCGCACGATCCGATCCACGGCTATCTGCCGCAGGGCTGGAAGATCGAAGACTGGCACGAGCGCCAGAAGACCGATCCGCAGAGCATCGTGACGCCCGCGAAGCAGTCGATGGCCAAACAGGTGCAGATGCTCACGCTCCAGGAACGCGGCGCGGCCAGGCTCGATTACGGCAACAACATCCGTCAGATGGCGCTGGAGATGGGCGTGAAGAACGCCTTCGATTTCCCCGGCTTCGTACCCGCCTACATTCGTCCGCTGTTCTGCGATGGCAAGGGTCCGTTCCGCTGGGCCGCGCTCTCGGGCGATCCGGAAGACATCTACAAGACCGACGCCAAGGTCAAGGAACTGATTCCGGACGATCCGCACCTGCACAACTGGCTCGACATGTCGCGCGAACGCATCGCGTTTCAGGGCTTGCCCGCGCGCATCTGCTGGGACGGCGTGAAGGACCGCTATCGTCCCTGGGACAGGCGTTCAACGAGATGGTGAAGAACGGCGAACTGAAGGCGCCCATCGTCATCGGGCGCGACCATCTGGATACGGGTTCCGTGGCAAGCCCGAACCGCGAAACCGAGTCGATAAAGGACGGCTCGGATGCCGTTAGCGACTGGCCGCTGCTCAATGCGCTATTGAACACGGCGGGCGGCGCGTCGTGGGCGTCACTGCATCACGGCGGCGGCGTCGGCATGGGCTTCAGCCAGCATTCGGGTGTGGTGAGCGTCGCCGACGGCACCGATGCCGCGCATGAGCGCCTCGGCCGCGTGCTGTTCAACGATCCCGCGACGGGCGTCATGCGTCACGCCGATGCCGGCTACGATCTGGCGCAGGAAACTGCGCGCGAAGCCGGTCTCAAGCTGCCGATGCTCGGCCGATGAGCGTGACGTCCGTCACACTGATTCGCAGCGCGGACCTCGTGGCGTCGCCGTGGAAGAACGGCGGCGTCACGCGCGAAGTCGCGGCGTATCCCGAAGGCGCGTCGATGGATGCGTTCGTGTGGCGCGTGAGCATCGCGGAGGTCGCGCAAGCGGGGCCGTTTCGCGCTTTCCGGGCATCGATCGCACGCTGGTGCTGCTCGACGGCGCAGGCATGATTCTCGACGAAGGCGCGCGCACGCATGCGCTCGAACGCCCGCTCGATATCGCGCGATTCGCGGGCGAAGCGTCGATCCACTCGCATCTCGTCGATGGCCCGACGCGCGACTTCAATCTCATGGTCCGGCGCGATGCCGCGCACGGCACGCTCGATATCTGGCGCGCGGGCGAATCGCACGACATCGACGCGGACACGGCGCTGCTGGTCTGCGCGCAAGGTTCGCTGCGCATCGGCGTGAACGGTGATGAGCACATCGCGCTCGAGGAAAAACAATGAAGCGCACGCTCTGGCAGAACCTGAGAGCCTGTCCCGCCAGCGATCCGAACCACACGATCGACGACGCCGCCATCGCCGTCGAGGACAGCAAGATCGCATGGCTCGGCGCGCATGCCGACCTGCCCGACGAAATGAAGCAATGGCCGCGCGAAGACTTGCGCGGCGCGTGGGTCACGCCCGACCTGATCGACTGCCATACGCATCTGGTTTACGGCGGCCAGCGCGCCGACGAGTTCGCGCAACGTCTCGCGGGCGTGAGCTACGAATAGATCGTGCGGCAAGGCAGCGGCATCGTGTCCACGGTGCGCGCCACGCGTGCCACCGACGAAGCCACGCTGTTCGCGCAATCGGCCGCGTGTCTCGAAGCGCTGCTCGTGGAAGGCGTGACCGCCATCGAAATCAAATCCGGCTACGGTCTCGACTTGCCCACCGAGCGCAAGATGCTGCGCGTCGCGCGGCAACTCGGCGAGCGTTATCCAGTCACCGCGTGCACCACGTTTCTCGGCGCGCACGTGTTGCCGCCCGAGTTCGCGGGCCGCGCCGACGACTATATCGACGAGGTGTGCAACCGCATGCTGCCTGCGCTCGCCGACGAAGGCCTCGTCGATGCCGTCGATGTGTTTTGCGAGCGCATCGGCTTTTCGCTTGCGCAGAGCGAGCGCGTGTTCGAGGCGGCCGCGAAACGCGGCATCGGTGTGAAGATGCATGCGGAGCAGTTGTTGAACCGCGGCGGCGCGGCGCTTTCCGCGCGTTATCGCACGTTGTCGGCGAATCATCTGGAATATCTCGATGAAGCGGGCGTCGCCGCGATGAAGGAAGCCGACACCGTCGCAGTGCTGTTGCCGGGCGCTTATTCTTATTACTTCATCCGCGAGACGCAGTTGCCGCCGCTCGATCTGCTGCGCCGCTAAGAAGTGCCCATCGCCATTTCCACCGACAGCAATCCCGGCACCTCGCCCGTCACGTCGCTGCTGCTGATGATGAACATGGCGACCACGCTGTTCCGCATGACCGTGCCCGAAGTGCTGCAAGGCGTGACGGGCCACGCGGCGCGCGCATTCGGCAATAGCGACCGTCACGGATTGCTCGCCGCCGGACGACCGGCGGATTTCACAGTGTGGCCGGTGCAGTCGATCGCGGAACTCGCCTGGTTGCCGGACAGTTGGCGCCGCAACGTGCTGCTCGAATGGTCGCTTGACGGCGCGCTGCAACGCGTCACGCCGGATTTCGACCACGCGCCGCGTGATGTTCCGCACGCCGCGGAACCGCTCGTGTCCGGCATGCCGAATCTTCATTCGCACGCGTTTCAGCGGGCGATAGCGAGCCTCACCGAATATCGCGCGAGCGCCCGCGACAGCTTCTGGGGCTGGCGCGATCTGATGTATCGCTTCGCCGCGCGCATCACGCCCGACGATCTCGGCGCGATCGCGTGCTGGCTCTATGTCGAGATGCTGAAGGCGGGCTATACGTCCGTCTGCGAATTCCATTACGTGCATCATGCGCCCGATGGCACGCCCTACGGCCATCGCGCCGAACTCGCGCAGCGCGTGGTTCAGGCGGCCGCGGACACGGGCATCGGCATGACGATGCTGCTGGTGCTGTACCAGTACAGCGGCTTCGGTGCGCAGGCGGCCGATCAGCGCCGCTTCATCAACACGCCCGACGCGTTGCTGCGGATCGTCGAGGACTTGCGTCGCGCGCATCCGGAGCACGGCGATCTGCGTTACGGCGTCGCGCCGCATTCGTTACGCGCGGTGTCGGAAGCATCGTTGCGTGCGCTGCTCGAAGGGCTAAATGCGCTCGCTCCGGACGCGCCGGTGCATATCCACATCGCCGAACAGACGGCCGAAGTCGATGCCTGCGTGGAAGCCGAAGGCGCGCGCCCGGTTCGCTGGCTGCTCGATCGTTTCGATGTCGATGCGCGCTGGTGCCTCGTGCACGCGACGCATGTCGATGCAGGCGAAACCGCCGCGCTCGCCTGCAGCGGGGCCGTCGCAGGCCTGTGCCTCACGACCGAGGCGAATCTCGGCGACGGCCTGTTCCCCGCCCACGATTATCTCGACGCGCACGACGCGTTCGGTGTGGGATCGGACAGTCATATCGGGGTGGATTGGCGCGCGGAGTTGCGTCTGCTCGAGAATACGGGCAACGTCTCGCGCGGCTGGGTGCGCGGTCGGCCGGCTCGAAGCGCGCGCGCGCGGACTGGATCGTGCTCGATGCCGATCATTCGAATCTCGCGGAGCAGACGCCGCGTACCTGGCTCTAGTCGGTCGTGTTCGCCGAGCACGGCGGCACGCCGGTCCGCGATGTCTACACGGGCGGACGACGCGTGGTCGAGCAAGGCCGTCATCGCGATGAGGCGCGCCTGTACGCGGACTATCGCGCGGTGCTGTCGCGCCTGCTCGCGGATGCGTGAGCGCATGCAAGGACTTCATCCATGACCGATATTTTCACGCTGGAACGCGGCGATGCGCCGCTCATACTCTCCATTCCGGACCTCGGCACTCGTTCATATTCCCGATGCGTTGCGCGGGCGACTATACGGATATCGCGCTGAGCGTCGCGGATACGGACTGGCATCTCGATCGACTCTACGCATTTGCAAAAGTGTGGCGCGCGACCGTGCTCGGCGCGTGCGTGTCGCGCTATGTGATCAACCTGAACCGGCCGTCGAACGACGAAAGCCTGTATCCCGGGCAGACCACCACGTCGCTTTGCCCGCTCGAAACGTTTCGCGGCGAGCCGCTTTATCGCGATGGCCGCGCGCCCGATGCGGCCGGGCGCGAGCAGCGCGTGCGCCAGTACTGGCAGCCGTATCACGACACGCTCGCCGCCGAAGTGTGGCGTCTGCGCGGTTTGCATGCCAACGTGTTGCTGTGGGAGGCGCATTCCATCGCGAGCGTGCTGCCGCGTCTGTTCGATGACAAGCTACCGGATCTGAATATCGGCACGCAGGATGGACGCACGGCAGCATCCATGCAGACGCGCGTGGCACACGCCACGCAGGCGAGCGATTACACGTGGATCGCTAATGGACGCTTCAAGGGCGGCTAATCGCGCGGCACTTCGGCGCGCCGCGCGAGAGCGTGCACGCGGTGCAACTGGAGATGTGCCAGTCCACCTATATGAACGAGTCGGCGCCGTTCGATTACGTCGATGGGCGCGCGAATCGAGTCATACCCGTTCTGCGTGAGATGATGGGCGGCGCGCTGGAAGCCGTGACGGCGATGAACGTGGCCGCAGCGATAGATCGCGCCTCGGCTGGCTCTCTGGGCTCGAAACGACGGCTCCCGCATCGTTTGGATGCGGAGCCGTTTTCGTTGCAGTTCAAGAGATGTGCGAGGCGCCTTACTCCTGCCCCGCCGGAAGGATCCGCCGAGCGCGCTGGATAGCTTCGATTCGCGCGTCGCATCATCACGTAATAGATGAGACCCGGCACGACCACTATGAGATATCCGTGCCGCCCAGCGCATCGACGAGCGGACCCGGTGTAGAAGCCCATCGAGATGAACGGCATCTGCACGAGCACGCCGAGCGCATAAATAGCGATGGCGGTGACGTTCCAGCGCCCATAGCGACCGTCCGGATCGGAGAGCGCCGGCACATCGTAACGCGAACGCGTGAAGCAGTAGTAATCGACTAGATTGATCGCCCTCCACGGCGTGAGGAACGCTAGCAGAAACAGGATGAAGGTGGTGAACTCCTTGAGGAGCATGGCGTCCGGCCAGCGCGACGAGTGTCGAAATACCCACCATGCCGATGATATAGACAAGGCGATGCCGCGTCGAAATGTCCCGCTTTTCGCGTAAGGCGCTGACGATCGTCGCCATCGACATGAAGCTGCCGTAGGCGTTGAGCGTCGTCACCGTCAGCTTGCCGAACGCGATGCTGGAGTACAGCAGCGCGGCCACGCCACCGCTCGCGCCCAGGCCGACGATCCACGTAACCTCATGATGCGCGAACGCGTTGCCGGCGAGCGCGGCCGCGAAGACGCCGAACACCATCGAGGCTTGCGTGCCGAGGACCGAACCCAGGCCCACCGCGAGAAAAGTCCGCGCGGACGACGTGGAGCGTGGCAGGTAGCGTGAATAGTCCGCAACGTACGGGCCGAACGCGATCTGCCACGAAGCGGACAGCGACATGGCGAGCAGAAAATTGGCGACGGAGAAATGCCGATTGTTGAGCAGCGCGCCGATGTCATGCTGCGCGAACATGAAGACGAACGCCAGCACGCCGATAACGCTCGCCACGCGCCCCACGAAGTGGATCGCACGATAACCGAACAGCGTGAGTAGCACGATCAGCACGGCGAAGATGCAGATGCCGCTGGAATCCGGCACATCGAGCAATTGCGCAGCCGCCTGAACCGGCCAGCAGCGTGCCGCTCGCGGAGAAGCCGACATACATGATGCACACGAGCACGACGGCCAGCGCGCCGGTGATGATCGCCGTCACCTGAAGATTCGCGGACAGCCACAGCGTGAACTGGCTATATAAGCTGCCATGGCGCTCGGCGTCGGGAATGTGATCGATCGAGCGGATCTCGAACACCTTGCGATTTCCGCTCGTCTGTTTCGCGACAACATCCGTATTTGCCATGGACACGCTCCCGTTTTCCATAAGTCGACAAGAACGGCTCAGCCACGCGCAGTGACTGACCAGCTTCAATCTTGATGTATAGACAACTTTGGAATATTGGGAGTAACCCGCAGCGTGCGTGATGCGGGCCGTCGCGAATAGAAAAGCGGGACGCAAATAAAAAACGGTCATCGCCCAACAGGCCGATGACCGTTTTGCCATGCGACAAAGAAGGAGAGGAAACTTACTCCTTGTCACCCTTCAACTGCGGCAGCGCCGAACTTTCGCCCGGTGTCAGCAAGCCGACTTGCGAATAGATGCGCAGCTTATCGCGCGTATCGGTGATGTCGAGATTGAGCATCGTCAACTGACCGATACGATCCTTCGGCGAGAACGTCGATGCGACCTTTTCCATCGACAGACGCTCCGGCTGATACGTCAGATTCGGCGACCTCGTGCTGACGATCGAATAATCGTTGCCGCGACGCAGTTCGACCGTCACCTCGCCGGTGATCGCACGCGCGACCCAGCGCTGCGCCGTCTCGCGCAGCATGATGGCTTGCGGATCGAACCAGCGGCCTTGATACAAGAGACGCCCGAGACGGCGGCCGTTCTCACGATACTGCTCGATCGTGTCTTCGTTATGGATGCCGGTCACGAGACGCTCGTAAGCGATATACAACAGCGCCAGTCCCGGCGCTTCGTAAATGCCACGGCTCTTCGCCTCGATGATGCGGTTCTCGATCTGGTCGCTCATGCCGAGGCCATGACGTCCGCCGATGCGATTCGCCTCCAGCAGCAACTCCACCGCGTTCGGGAACGTTTTGCCGTTCAGCGCGACCGGCTGGCCTTCCTCGAAGCGGATCGTCACTTCCTTGCGCTCGACCTTCACGTCGTCGCGCCAGAACGCCACGCCCATGATCGGATTCACGATACGGATGCCGCTTTCGAGACTTTCCAGATCCTTCGCTTCGTGGGTGGCGCCGAGCAGGTTCGAATCCGTCGAATAAGCTTTCTCTGCCGACATCTTGTATGCGAAGCCCGACTGGCGCATGAACTCCGACATCTCCGCGCGGCCGCCCAGTTCGTCGATGAACTGCTGGTCGAGCCACGGCTTGTAGATCTTCAGATCCGGATTGACGAGCAGGCCATAGCGATAGAAGCGCTCGATGTCGTTGCCCTTGTACGTGCTGCCGTCGCCCCAGATGTTGACGCCGTCTTCCTTCATCGCGGCGACAAGCATGGTGCCCGTCACGGCGCGGCCGAGCGGCGTCGTGTTGAAGTAGGTGACACCGGCCGTCGAGACGTGGAACGCGCCGGTCTGCAGCGCAACAATGCCTTCCGCGACGAGCTGCGCGCGGCAGTCGATCAGGCATGCGCCCGCCGCGCCGTATTCGGTCGCGCGGCGCGGGATCGAATCGTAGTTGTCTTCGTCGGGCTGGCCGAGGTTTGCCGTGTACGCGTAGGGCACTGCGCCCTTCTGCTTCATCCAGTGGAGGGCGGCGCTGGTGTCAAGACCGCCGGAGAACGCGATACCGACCTTCTGGCCGATCGGGAGACCTTCGAGAATTGTGCTCATGAGCAATACCGTCAAATCGACATAGGGAAACGTGGTCCGGCTGTCGAGTATCGGCCATGCCCCGCCAGATGACAAGTTCGGCCAGAATCGCGCCAAAAGCCGCTCGGGAAGGAACAGGGATGCTCGAAATGCCCGAAGCGCGAACGAGGAAGGGATGCGTGTCCGCGCCGCCCGCGCCGGATCGAACCGGGATGAACGACGATCGGGCAGAGAAAGCCGCTACAGATGAAGCAGAGATACCGTGGTGCCCAAGACGGGACTCGAACCCGCACGCCGTTAAGCGCTACCCCCTCAAGATAGGGCGTCTACCAATTCCGCCCAATTCCGCCACCTGGGCAATAAACCTTTATTATATCGGCTAATCTGCGGAAACTGAAGGGTGTCGATCTATCTCCGATGCGCGACGCGACGCGCATGGTCGTTCGGCGAAAAGGCAAGAAGTGGGCAAAAAGCGGCAAAAACGCCCGCCCGACATATTTTGATCAACCGCTGGTTCGAGAATAAGCGGGGACACGCACGGACACGGGTTTTCGTTGCTAGTAACATTCGTACCCTGCGCTCACGCATCAACACCGACGAAAATTAGCGCGCGATCACGCGCTATCGGCGCTCATTCGCGGCCTTTTGCCTGAGGAAAAGCCCTCGCACACAGAGGGCGGGCACGCACCGAACGAGGACGACAACTCCATGAAACCGGGCAAGAACAGACTCCGCCCGCAGCGCAGCCGACGCACGCTGTTCGTCGCGCTGGCCGCCTTGCTGAGCATCGCGCTGATCGTCGGCGGGTCGCTGGCGCTGCATCGCGCCCCGGACACGAAGCCGGAAAACCTGCTGCCCGCAACCAGCGTCGCCTATGAGATGCGCCACGACACGTCGCTCTGGTCGCACACGGAGAAGGACGCGTCACACATGCCATGCTCGAGGACATCCACGAGAAGCGCGTCGCGGCCATCGGCGTGGCACTCGCTCGACGCCATTCTCGTCTCGACCAGGGACGGCAAGCGCTATTTCGTCACCGACCGCTTCGCGACTTTCTCGCAATCGCTCTTGCTGAATCCGGCGAAGGGCGAAGCCGTGCCAGACGATCATATGGCTGCCGAACGCCTCGGTCAGTGCGCAGTCGGGTCTCGCACCGCTGCTCGGCGCCCTGCGCGATTCGGCAAGCATGCTGGTGTCGCTGCTGATGCTAGCGTCATGTTCTGGTTCGTGCGCCGCGAAATGAAGGGCGATTTCACGCTGCTCTCGGACCCGCCTGACATGTCGTTCGACGACGTGATCGGTGCAGGCGAAGCGAAAACCGCGCTCGAGGACATCAAGGCCTATCTGCGCGATCTGAAGTCGTTCACGAAAATGGGCATCCGCCCGCCCTGCGGCTTGCTGATAACGGGCGGCCCAGGCGTCGGCAAGACGCGGCTCGCGCAGGCCCTAGCGGGCGAATGCGGCGCACATTTCATCGCCATCACGGGGAGCTTTTTTAGCGCCAAGTACTATGGCGTGGGCATCCAGAAGGTCAAGCATCTGTTCCGCATGGCGCGCAAACGCGGACCGGTGGTGATCTTCATCGACGAAGCCGATAGCCTCGCCGCGCGCACTAACGGCGCGGCCGGTTCCGCTGATGCCGAAAGCAACCGCATCATCAATCAACTGCTCGCGGAGATGGACGACTTCGAGCAGAACGAAGGCGTGATCCTGATCGCCGCGACCAATTTCCCCGACAACCTCGACGAAGCGCTGCGCCGGCCGGGCCGCTTCGACCGCATCGTGCCGGCGCGTTTGCCGAATGTCGCCGATCGCGTGAAGATTTTCGAGTACTACCTCGCCAAACTGCCCTCGCGCGAGGCCGACATCGACTGCGACCAGCTCACGCGGCTGACGGTCGGCCTGTCGCCCGCGTCGCTGTCGATGATCGTGAATCAGGCGGGGCTGATCGCGCGCAAGCAGGGCGCGAGCGTGGTGAACGCGGAGTATCTGCGCGAGGCGATCAAAGTCGTGCGCATCGGCGACAAGAGCGGAGCGGCATGGAGCAGGCGCTCGACCCGGACGAAGTGCGGCGCGTGGGTGTGCACGAGGCAGGGCACGGCATCGTCGCGGCGCTGCTGGGCGCGGGCGTGCTCGAGGAGTTGACCATCCTGTCGCGCGGCGGCACGCTGGGCATGGTGCTCATCACCAAGCCGCAGGACAAGCATCTGTACCGCCGCAGCGAACTGGAAAAGGAACTGATGATGCTGCTCGGCGGCCGCAACGCGGAACTGCTGATCTTCGGCGAAGCATCGAGCGGCGCGGCGCAGGATCTGCAGGAAGCCTAGCGCATCAGCCTCGAAATGGTGTCGCGGCTCGGCTTCGGCAGCGACGGCAGTTTGTTCAGCCTCGCCGCGCTGCCGCGCGACGCCGTGAGCCTGCAGCTGGAAGGCGCCATCGAACAGGCGGACGCGCTGCTCAAGCAGATGAACGAGCGCTCTGCTTCGACTTGCTCGAGCGCAACGAAAGCATTCTGCGCGAAGTCACCACCGAGTTGTCGAAGTCCGAGACGATTCCTGGCTCCTCCTACTACTGTGTCACAAAACATTTAAGGTAGCACAGCAATATGGACATCTGTTTAA
>LFJI01000436.1 GCA_001235855.1 Candidatus Burkholderia brachyanthoides | reverse complement strand
CCGAAGTGTTACCCCTGTCCTGGAACAGGTGTTACCCATCTCTCCAGTCTATACATCGATGCTCGCCAAAACGCCCGCGCGCTAATACGCTGAAGACCGCGCTCGATCACGGCGGCTCGCTCGATGCATCTGGTAACGTGACCCTCCTCGCCGCCAAGACCAAGACCGCCGACTGAAACTCGCGGTTGACGCGCTCGCGCTGCCGCCGTTGCAGCCGTACTTCGCGAATGCTTTCGCCGGACGCGTGACGAGCGGCACGCTGGGCGCGAATCTGCCAGTGTCCGTGGACTGGTCGAAGCCAGATGCCGCCGTGCAGGTCGCATCGAGCGAGGTCAAGCTCGACGCGCTGACGCTCACGCCCAACGCGGCCAATGGCGCGAGTGCGCCCGCGCCGATCAGACTCGGCTCGGCCGTCGCGAAAATCGACAAAGGTGGATGTGGCTGCGCGCAACGCGGAACTCGCCAGCGTGAAGCTGTCCGGGCTCTCGCTCGATGCGACGCGCTGCAAGGACGGCAGCATCGATCTGGCGTCGCTCGCGGGTCCCCACGACGCCGCGCCGGAACCAAGCGCGACGCGCAAAGTGCAGAAGGCGCAGGCGGCGGGGCCGGCGTGGCACTACAAGATCGGCCAGATCGCGCTGAACGATGCGAGCGCGAACATCACCGACGAGTCGCCCGCCAGGCCCGTGAAGCTGCGCGGTCGCACCGCTGTCGATCAGCGTAAAGCAGTTCAGCGACGATCTTTCCAAACCGCTCGACGTCGACGGGGCAAGCTCACGCTCAACGGCAAGGGCGCGGTCGCGATCGGCGGCAATGTGACGGTGAGTCCGCTCAAGCTGGCGTTGCATGTGAAGGGCGATCAGCTCGATGCGTCCGCGTTCGAGCCGTATTTCAGCGACAAACTCAACGTGCAGATCGCGAGCGCGAACGGCGACATGACGCTCGCGGGCAGCGACAAGTCGCTCGCCGCGACCTACAAGGGCGATGTGCCGCTGACGGACGTGCGCGCATCGACAAGTTGACCGACGACCGTTTCGCGGGCTGGAAGCTGCTGGGCCTGACCAACGTGAAGCTGAATTACAGCGATCGCGGCACCGACGTCGATGCGGCCAAGGTAATCTTCGCGAACTTCTACGGACGCGTGCTGTTCGATGCGCAAGGGCGTCTGAATCTGAAGGGCGTGGTCGCGAACGACAACGGCATGACGCAACCCGTGACGAAGGAGAAGACCAAGGCGGCCGCGCCCGTGGCAGCTTCATCGCCCGCGCCTGCGCCTGCGGAGAAGACCGCCGAGAAGATCGGGCCGCCGTTGAACATGCGCTTCGGCGAACTCGCGTTGCAGAACGGCCGCGTCACCTACACGGACAACTTCATCAAGCAGAATTACACGGCGAACCTGGTGGCGATCAACGGGACCATCGGCGCGTTCGGCACGCAGTCGAAGACGCCCGCGCCGGTGGATGTATCCGCGAAGCTCGCCGCCAACGGGCCGGTCGCGATCAAGGGGCAGGTGAATCAGCTGACCGAGAAGCCCGCGCTCGATCTGACCGCGCACGATATCGAACTGGCGAATCTCACGCCGTATTCGTCGAAGTATGCGGGTTATCCGATCACGAAGGGCAAGCTTAACGTCGATCTGCACTACATGCTGGCAGACAACAAGCTCAGTGCGAACAACCATCTTTTCATCGATAAATTGACATTCGGCGATCACGTCGACAACACGACCGCGACCAAGCTGTCGGTGCGGCTCGCCATTTCGTTGCTGAAGAATTCGCGCGGCAAGATCGACGTCAATATTCTGATTTCCGGCTCGCTGGACAACCCAGAGTTTCCGATCGGCGGGCTGGTGTGGCAGGCCATTCTGAATCTCGTGCAGAAGGCGATGACCATGCCGTCCACGCTGCTCGCGCATGCGTTCGGTGGCGGTAGCGGCGAGGATTTGAACTACATCGAGTTCGATCCGGGTTCGGCCAACCTGAACGATGCCGCGCAGAAGAAGCTGGAGACCATCGCGAAGGCGCTGGCCGACAAGCAGTCGATCCGCGTCGACGTCACGGGGCGTATCGATCCGAAGGTGGACGACCCGGCGCTGAAGAACGCGTGGGTCGACAATCAGGTCAAGCGCGCGAAGGTGCGCGATATGTCGGACAACGGCGAGAACGTGGACTGGCAGGCGATCAAGATATCGGACGCGGTTTACGACAAATATCTGACCAAGGTGTACAAGAGCGCGGACTTTAAGAAGCCGACGAATTTCATCGGCACGACGAAGACACTGCCGGGTCAGGACATGAAGGACGCGCTGATCGCGAACGCTCCGGTCGACGAAGGCACGCTGCGCGATCTCGCGCAACGGCGCGCGCAGGCGGTGCAGAGGAGTACTTCGACGGAAAGATCGACAGCAAGCGCATCTTCACGGTCGCACCGAAGATGAACGCGGACGGGATCAAGGACAAAGGGGCGTCGACGCGGGTGGAGTTGGGGTTGAAGCAGGGGCTGTCTGCGGAATGCGTGTGGAGCACAGTGCGGGTCATGCGATCCGCACTTTCTGTTTCCGCGCTGATATGATTCCCGGTGTCAATTGGGATCGGTCTTCTTGAAGGTTTGGTTCATGG
>LFJI01000435.1 GCA_001235855.1 Candidatus Burkholderia brachyanthoides | reverse complement strand
CCGTGCTCGCCTGCGCCTTTGGAGCGCTGCTGAGAATGTGAACAGAACCTAGTCCTTCACCACCATCAGGTTGGGCAGGGGACTCGCACCCCTAAGCTGTTGCACATGCTAGGCGCACCGAAAAAACCGTCATGAAGGCGAGCCAAGTCGCTGCGCTCATTCTTCGAGCGGCGGCCGGCGCTCGTCCGCCGGTCCGTTTCGCTGCAACTCTTGCATGCGCCGGACTCGCGCCCGGCGCTGGGGTCATTACTCGACGTGCTCGCCGTGCAGCGTGACATCGAGACCTTCGCGCTCTTCTTCTTCCGAGACACGCAGGCCCATGACCATGTCGATGATCTTCAGCAACACGAAGCTGACGACACCCGAGTACACCAGCGTCACGAGCACGCCCTTGGCCTGCACGAGCACGCTGCCGTCGAAGCCGCCGATGTCCTTCGCCGCGAACACGCCCGTCAGCAGCGCGCCCAGGATGCCGCCCACGCCGTGCACGCCGAACGCGTCGAGCGAATCGTCGTAACCGAACTTGTGTTTGAGCCACGCGGCCGACCAGAAGCAGACCACGCCCGCCACGATGCCGATCACGATCGCGCCCGTCACGCCGACGAAGCCCGAAGCCGGCGTCACCGCCACGAGACCCGCTACCGCGCCCGAGATGATACCGAGCACCGACGGCTTGCCCTTGCTGATCCACTCCGCGAACATCCAGCCGAAGGCGGCGAAGGCGGTGGCGATCTGCGTGGTAAGCATCGCGAAGCCGGCACGGCCGTCAGCCGCGACCGCCGAACCCGCGTTGAAGCCGAACCAGCCCACCCACAGCATCGATGCGCCGATCAGCGAAAGCACGAGGTTGTGCGGGGCCATCACTTCGCGGCCGTAGCCAACGCGCTTGCCGAGCATCAGACAGCACATCAGACCCGCGATACCGGCGTTGATGTGGACCACCGTGCCGCCTGCGAAGTCGAGCATGCCTGCCGATGCGAGCCAGCCGGTCGGTTCCCAGACCATGTGCGCGATCGGCGAGTAGACGATCAGCGACCACAGGCCCATGAACACCAGCATCGCCGAGAACTTCATACGGTCGGCGAACGCGCCGGTGATGAGCGCGGGGGTGATGATCGCGAAGGTCAGCTGGAAGGCGAAGTAGACCGACTCGGGAATCGTCACGGCCAAATGGCTGACGGTGAGCGTCGTCGCCTTGTCGCCCTTGATGTAGGCCATGCCGTGCAGGAACACGCGCGAGAAGCCGCCCAGGAACGAGCCGCCCTGCGTGAACGCGATGCTGTAGCCGACGATGGTCCAGAGGATCGTCACGAGACAGCAGATCGCGAAGCTCTGCATGACCGTGGCAAGTACGTTCTTCTTGCGCACCATGCCCGCGTAGAACAGCGCGAGGCCCGGAATCGTCATGAACAGCACGAGGGCGACCGAGGTCAGCATCCAGGCTGTGTCACCCGAGCTGATCTTCGACGAATCGACCATCACCGGCTCGATCGGCGCGGCGGGAGCGGCATCCGATGCGCCCGACGCGGTTTCGGCCGCCGATGCGGCTTGCGCCGAGGAGGCCGACGCCGTGTTGGCGCTGGCCGGTGCACTTGCAGCGGTATCCGCAGGTGCCGAGGTGGCGGCCGGAGCGGACGCGTCCTGGGCGAGAGCGGTGCCGACATTCGCGCCGATCAGCGCGCCCGCCACCATCAGCGACATCAAAAAGTTGCGCATTCTTCTTCTGTTTCCTCTTGTCACTTGTTTCTTCTCTAGCGTTCGTTGCTTCGCCGATATTGGGTTAAAGAGCATCGGCGCCGGCCTTGCCGGTGCGGATGACTTGCTCGATTGCGGTGACGAAAATCTTGCCGTCGCCGATCTTGCCCGTGCGCGCGGCGCGCTCTACGGCCTCGATCGCCTGATCGACGATGTCGTCCGACACGGCCGCTTCGATCTTCTCCTTGGGCAGGAAATTGACGACGTATTCCGCCGCGCCCCAATAAAGCTCGGTGTGCCCCTTCTGATGGCCGAAGCCTTTCACCTCGGTCACTGTGATGCCCGAGACGCCGATCGCCGACAACGCTTCGCGCGCCTCGTCGAGCTTGAACGGCTTGATGATTGCGGTAATGAGCTTCATGTATCCCTCGGTGTGGTGTGCCCTGTTCCTTCGGTGCCTTCTCAAGCGGGGTGCGTCCGGTCGCCTGTCGCGGGGTCCGCGTTGAACCGCGGTCCGAAGAAGCGTGCAGAAAAGGTCCGCGGCACTTAGGCAACTCGTATGCCATGCGAGTGTTCATGCGGCTTTGCGCGATTTGCGGAAACATTGCGCCTGAGGGTCTGCCGAACGGCTAACGTCCGTGCCGCGCGGTGGCGCGGGTCGAAGTTCGTTGCTAGAGTAGTCGCGAGGTCCCGTAAAAAGGGGGCAAGGGCGGAAATCGCGAGGGCTCGGCGGCGCTAAAATCGCAGCTCCTGAAAGGTGCTCCCCGGTGTGTCACCGGTTTTCGGTGCGCACCAAGATCGGGCATTCGATATTTCGGGGCACTGACCTAACAATGACTGCACTTTTTTTGTGCAAGAAGGGAGAAACGATGGAGCTAACGTCAAGAGTGGTGTATGAGCCGCATCGTGACAGTTGAATTCAAGCG
>LFJI01000434.1 GCA_001235855.1 Candidatus Burkholderia brachyanthoides | reverse complement strand
CGGCAACGGACAAACCGAACCACCTACTTACTACTACCGTACTACATACACTACCACGCTACATCTTGATTTTACCGGACTTGCCGTCGGTCGGCAACGGTGTCGTGCGGCAGCAGTTCGACAATGCCATCGTGAGCCGTCTGCCGGTGAAGCAGGTGCTGCGTCATTCGCTGCCGTGGCCTGCCGATTCCGGGAAGCCGTCGATGCTGCGCGTCGCGCTCGAGGCGGTGATCGAAACCGACGTCGGGCCGTTGCGCGTGATCAGCACGCATCTCGAGTTCTATTCGGAGAAGCAGCGGCTGGCGCAGGTCACGCGTCTGCGCGAATTGCACGCCGAAGCGTGCGCGCACGCGCGTCTGCCCGCGAAAGCAGAGAGTCGGGCGAGCCCGTTCGCCGACACCGCGCGTCCAACGCCCGCGATCCTGTGCGGCGATTTCAACAGCGCTTTCGACGACTCCGCTTACTGCGAGATGCTCGCGCCGATCCCCGATACGCCCTCCTTCGTCGATGCGTGGACCTGCGTGCATCCCGGCGGAGCCCCGCGCCGCGACGGTCGGCTTCTTACGACCGCGACCAGTGGCCTCAGTGGCCTGACGGACCGTTCCGTGCGACTTCGTGTTCGTGACGGAGGACCTGAAGCCGCGCATCGTGGGATGTGAGGTGGATCCGCACAGTCGTTCGTCCGACCATCAACCGATGTGGCTCGAATTGCGTTAGCCGAATGCTTGTTTACCGTTTCCTTACGCCCCGTCAAATTATTTGTTTTCTTATTTCAGCGGGGCGTACCCTCCGAATGTTTGCATCGTCGACCCATACGGAGCGCATTCCATTAGCACCGTTCTAACTGCATCCCACGCGGCCGCACGCGACACCGCGCTCAACCTGTCCGGCCGTCGCGCCATCCTCGTATCGACCATCGGCAATGCGGTCGAATGGTTCGACTTCATGGTGTACGGGTGTACGGCTTCTTCGCGGTCGTCATTTCGAAGCTGTATTTTCCGGCGACCAATCCTACGATCTCACTGCTCGCGACCTAGGCGACCTTCGGCGTCGACTTTCTGACGCTGCCGCTCAGTGGTATCGTGCTGGGCGCGGTCGCGGATCGCGTGGGGCGCAAGTCGGCGTTCACGCTTACCATCTCGCTCATGGCGCTGGGCATTGCGATCATCGCGTTTGTGCGCCGACGTACGTGGCCATCGGCATTGCCGCGCCGTTGCTGATGCTGCTGGGCCGGCTCATTCAGGGCTTCTCGGCGGGCGGCGAGGTGGGTTGCGCGACGGCGTTTCTCGTCGAATATGCGCCGTCGAACTGGCGCGGTTACTTCGGCAGTTTCCAGATGGTCACGCAGGCGGCGGCGACTCTCGCGGGATCGTTCTTCGGCGCGGTGCTCACGCGCACGCTGAGTCCGGAGCATCTTAATAGCTGGGGCTGGCGCGTGCCCTTCGTGATCGGCCTGTTGATCATGCCGGTGGGGCTGTATCTGCGCCTTTTCGACGAATACCGGCGATTCGTCGAAAAGGCGCAGAACAACGAACTCACTTCGCGGCCAATCCGCGACACTGCGACCAAGCACTGGATGCACGTGCTGGCGGGTTTCGGGCTGACGGTGTTTGGCACCATCGGCACGTATATTTTTCTGCTGTATCTGCCGAAGCATGCGACGCGGGTGCTGCATATGGCGCTGACCGATGGACTGATCAGTTCGACGGTGGGGCGCTCGTATATCTGGTGTGCTGTCCGATTTTCGGCAGGCTGTCGGATCGGCTCGGCCGCAAAAAGCTGATGATGACCGCGCTCGTGACGGCGTATCCAATCTTTGCGGTGCTAACCGCGCATCCGACCTTGCTTGTGCTGGTCGTGTGCCAGGCTTTGCTGATGACTTATCTCGGCATCTTTCACGGATGCTATCTGGCGTTCATCTCGGAGTTGCTGCCGTTGAGCGTGCGGTCGACGGGCATTTCCGTCAGCTATAAGGTCATGGTGGTGATCTTTGGCGGCTTCGCGTCTGCTATTGTTAGTTGGCTCACCATGACCACGAGTGACGCGCTCTCCATTTGCTATTATGTGATGTTCGGGTGTGCTGTGGCGCTCGTTACCATCATTCCGCTGCGGGACCGATACAGCGAGGCGTTGCGTTAGCCTTTGTGTTTGTTTCCATGGGCGTTGTAACGGAAGGAAATGGGCCGGACTTGCTGCTTAAGTCTGGATTAAGAATGCGGCCTCTTAGTCTAAGCACTGACCGCCCCCTCCTTCCGGCCGCGCAAGCGTCCATTTTTTTATGGACTGACGCCCATGCAGATGATCGTGCGGATGTTCCTTATTCTGGTCGCTCTTGTTGCGCTTGCTTGCGGCGGGGTGGTGTTGCTCTCTTTTATCGCTCTTATCGCTCGCGCTTTTTTTTAGGGCACTGAGTCTGGGGGGGTTTTTTTTTGCGGGCGTGCTTGATTGGGCTGTAGGCGTCTTTTTTATGGTTCGTCGGCACAATGGGGCCGTTATCGCACTTTTTTCTCAGTAGCCGCCTCCCCGGCGGGGGTGACTTTCTTTGCGGCGGTGTACAGACCGGAGAAGACCGGAGACATGGGTAACACATTTAGCTCCTTTTGCCGCGCCCCTTCAAGCTG
>LFJI01000433.1 GCA_001235855.1 Candidatus Burkholderia brachyanthoides | reverse complement strand
CACCTCGCACCCGCTTTACCCTATGGGCCCAGCACTGGCGTCAAATACCCCTTCGTTGGTCGAATTGAATTCTGCAAGGCCGACTAATGGCTGTCACTATGACATATTGAAATAGCCGCGACAATATATGTAAAGTAAACACCCTGAGATTGCCTCGATGGTGTCTTTGGCCTGTCGATCGGCAGCTATTTTTTCTTACAAATGTTACAGCTACCGCGTGCACCGCGCGGCGCGGTATGCGTTAAAGCAGGCAGGCACCTACAGGAGTCGCCGCCATGAATGCCGTACCCCAGATTCAAACGAAGCCGTCGCGCATCCATCCGCTGGTCGCGGGCGCAGCCGTATCGATCATCCTCGCGTGCGGCACCGGCATTGCGGCCATGACCGGCCTGCTGCCGTCGTCGAAGGCGACCGCCGCCACCGTGACGGCCTCGCCGCTCGTCGATTCGCAAGTCACCACGCGGGGGCGCGGGCGCATCGGCGCCGAAGGCAGTGACGCAACATGAAGCGCCGCTGCCGCGCGCGGTGCGTGGGCATCACCTGACGCCCGCCGTCACGCGCAACGTCGCGCCTGCCGCGCCGCAGACGACTTATGCAGAGAACGTCGCGCCCGCTTACGATCCGTACGCGGGTCAGGTGACCGCCGTGAACGCCGTGCAAACCGCGCAGCCGACGACCGGCATCGGCGCGATCGGCGGCGGGCTGGCGGGCAATCAGATCGAGCACGTCGTGCACAAGACAACGACCTATCAGGTGCAAGTGCGCATGAACGACGGCAGCATCCGCAACTTCAACTACGATGCCGCGCCGGGCGTGTCGGTGGGTGAACGCGTGCGCGTGTCGGGCGATTCGCTGACGCCGGCCTGAGCGTTCCTTGCCATTCCGGTCGTATTTCTGACTTAAGACAGCGCTAATTTTCGGATGCGATGATGTTTTTATGCTCAACGCATCCAGCGTCCCGACGCGAACGAATCACGCGGACGCACCATTTTCGGGAGACCTTCCGTGAAAAAGAAATCGACGAATCACAAATCCGCCCGCCCGGCCATGTCACCGCTGCTGCGCGCGCTGACCTACAGCCGCGCCGCCAGCGAACCGATGGTCAACGCCATGCTCCTGCAATGCTACGGCACGCTGGATGCGCTTCATTGCGGGCACGGCTCGCAGGGGCGCTGTTCATGATGCTGTGCCGGCATCTGCTGGTCGCGGAAGAGTTGTGTCAACTTGGGCCACGCGCCCGAATTCGCCGACGACATCACGCTCGCGCACGAAGCGCTGGTCGGCCTCGATACGCGCCACGCGAGCGACGGCCGCTGGACGCAACTGAATATGCGCAACTGTGCGATGCACTGACGATCTTCTCCGCGCAGCTCGACGAAGCGTCGCTCGAGCATATCGCGCAGGCCGAAGCGCGCATGGTCACGCAGTCGCTTGTGGGCGGCGAGCCTGCGTCCGGGCGCAGCACACAAGGACCGGGAACTCGCGTCGTCGACGCATTGAGTGTTGTTTTCGCGTCGTCCGCGAAGCGAGTGTTGGCAAGCGAGCGTACGGTCCGACAATTCGGCCGCCGCGATACTCGCTTCACGCACGCACGCGAGAAGAGCAGCACGCGCGCGAGAGACCGAAACAGGAAGGGCGGCATTCGCCGAGCCGAGGGAAAAAAGCACAGCGCAGTTCGACGCGGATGCGGTTACGCAATGCGGCGCACACTTTTGCCAACGGCTTGGCGAGTAGCAGGGGCGAAAGAGGCCAGCGCTCCACAAAAAAGACGTTCAAAAGAAAAGCCGGCATCCGCCGGCTTTTCTTATTGCTCTGCTTCAAGCTATCTGCGGCTTTGACCACGCATGCGCGCGAGAACGCCTGCCACAATGTCGTCGCGAATTTCCTTCGCGCTGATTTCGGGACTATGGCAGGCGAGATCCTCGATGCTCTGTCTGCTGTCGCCCTTGCCTTGTTCGCATGGCGCAAGGCCAACGCGCTGAGTGTCTTCCTTCGGCTCTGCTTGGCGCTCGCCAGCTTGCAAAGTCCGGCTTGGCTGGCAATACCAATCCACGAGGTCGTCGAATTTCACAACGGGCATTGAGCCAAGCTTGCGAATAGGAAGAAAAAACGCGCCTCTGCGGATTGCGGCGTAAATAGTCGGCTGCGAAATTCCCAACACCCTAGCGAGAACCCCGACCCGTAGGAACGCGGATGTTATGCCAAAGTCGCTTGCGAGCATCCGCTTGGTTTCGTCGCGATTAAGGCGGCTCCTGCTGATCTCGTCTTCGGATGGAATGTTCGAATTAGCGTCTAAGTGAATTTTGCTCTTTTGCATGGCGGCTCCTGGTGACGCGTACAACGCACCATAAGTATGCTGCCCATGCAACGCTTTCGGATGTCAGTCATTTTCTTTCGGCAAACGCGATCATATCTCTCTTTTCTGCTCTTGGCAGAAAAATTTATTCGCCGCTCATCTGAAAAAAGCACTGCAGCGCGCTGCAATGACGCATTTTACATATTGCTATTGTTGTTGAATAGTGACCAAATAAGGCAAATCGCTTAGCTTAAAACCCGTTATTTAGGCCGTATTCACTTATTTCGAGGCGCTGTCGCAGTACCTGCGCGCGTACGCAAACCGATGGCGTTCT
>LFJI01000432.1 GCA_001235855.1 Candidatus Burkholderia brachyanthoides | reverse complement strand
GCAGTTATAGAAGCATTTCTATAACAGCATCTATCGACAGGTCGTCGTTATGGAAGGTCCGTACGACGTGGCCACGAATCACCGATTCTTTTCAGATCTAACTGGCTCGAAGTACCTCCGGTACCCTTCCATAATTTGCAGTACTTTTCTCGCGTTGTTCTGCGTTTTCGAGGAGAGTCACCATGTCCAAATACTCGCGTATCAAACCCGGCCACCTGCTTGGCCTGCAGTGGTTCGACGAGGTTGCGCTGCGAACGCATGCAGACGCTTACGTTCAATACCTGACCGAGCGTGGTTATGTCCGTGAGACAGTGGAATGCTACTTCAGGAGTGTCACCCACTTCATTCACTGGATATCGCAACGGGACATCGATCTTTGCGATATTAATGAGTCGACGGTCAACCAGTTTCTCGATCGACATTTGCCTCATTGCCGATGCGCTCCGCGGTGTCGCCACACGAGAACAGATGTTCGCGCTGGACTGAAACACTTTTTCGCGATGCTCGACGGCACACAACCGCAACACCTGACTCCCAGCGTTTCGGTGCCAATCGCCGCGGAGCTCGCAGAGTTTAGGCGCCATATGGCAGAGGTCCGCGGTCTCTCCGACAGCACATGCACGGTTCGACTGCGACAGACCTATGAGTTTCTTGTCGGCCATTTCGGCGCGCGTCCCGTGCAGATTTCGAAGTTGACCCCGAGCGATATCGTACGTTTTGTTATGCGCCGGACAAGCGGACTTGCTCCCGCTACGGTCAAGGGCATCGGTATCTCGCTGCGTAGCGACTTGCTATTCAAAGCCAGCCGGGGAACGCCAACCACTGCTTTCGTCGCGGCGCTGCCGAGGGTTGCCCAATGGCGCCTCTCCGGATTGTCCGAGGTTCTCTCGTCTGCCGAGGTCAGGCAACTGCTCAAGGCGTTCGACCGCGGCAGTGCTACCGGCACGCGCGATTACGCACCACGCGGCGCGAGGTCTTTGTACGCCATTGGCCACCGCTCAATGCTCCAGCCAACCTGGATATAGTCCGTAACGCAGTTCGCAATGCCGCAGAACGCTGCGGTTTACAACAGCGCGTGCGTGGCACTCATGTTTTCCGGCACACCATGGCTTGCCGGATGGTACAAGACGGTGCTCCATTCAAGGAGATCGGCGACCTGCTGCGCCATCGTTCCCTTGACACTACGACGATCTATGCGAAGGTCAATCTTCCAGCCCTTCGTCGCGTGGCGCTCCCATGGCCAGGGAGGCAATCATGAGCGCACACACGTCCTTTTCCGCTTGGATCGACGATTACTTGGCCGTCCGTCGTCGGGCCGGCTTTGACCTCAAAGTGGTGGGTAATCAGCTCAGGCAATTTGCGCACTTTTCCGAAGAGGTAGGTCACAACGGCACGCTGACGATACAACTCGCCGCTCAGTGGGCCAGCAGTTCCAGCACCGGACGGCGATTGACGGCAGCACGCAGGATCGAGGTGCTTCGCCCCTTTGCCGCGAACTGCCGGCAGTTCGATCCGGCAACTGAGATTCCGCCGCAATACCTGTTCGGACGTGCCCATCGTCGGCTGACGCTACATATTTTCACGGATGATGAGGTCCGGGATCTATTGGTGGCCTGTGATGAACTGTATCCGCCCGGTGGTCTGCGCGGTGCGAGCTGCAGGACGATCTTCGGATTGATTGCGGCGACCGGACTGCGCATCTCAGAAGCAACGGGGCTGACCCGTTCGGATGTCGATCTCGAGCAGCGGCTGCTGCATATCCGCTGCACCAAATTTGGCAAATCAGGTACCGATACATCCTACGACGGCAGCAGCGATGCGACGCTATGTCCGCAAGCGCGACCGCGATTTCTCAATTGGTTACACCAACGCCTTCTTTGTGTTCGACTGCGGTCGGCCAGCTTCAACAAGAAGCGTCGAGTACGCGTTCAAAATCCTTCGCACCGCCCTAAAGTGGCGGTGCTCGCGGCGGCCATCCCGCACCGCGGTTACATGATCTTCGACATTCGTTCGTCTGTCATCGATTGCAGGACTGGTACGCCCAAGGGTTGGACGTCGACCGCAGCATTCTTGCGCTATCGACTTATCTTGGGCATGCCAAAGTCACAGACACGTACTGGTATGAAACAGCCACGCCCGAGCTGTTGGCAATCGCAGCCCAACGCTTCGTGCACCACCATGGAGGTACATCATGAGCATATCAGCAGCGCAGTCTTTTCCAGTCCTGTTGCAGAAGTTCTTTACGGAACGTCTCCTTCAGCAACGACACGCAAGCCCTTGCACTGTGGCGGCCTACCATGACAGCTTCCGGCTGCTGCTGGCCTTCGCGCATCAACGCTTACACAAGCGGCCCAGCGACATCGCCATCGAAGAATTGAACGCCCCGTTCATCCTCGACTTCCTTAGATACCTCGAACAGGACCGGCATAATTCGATTCGCAGCCGGAATGCCAGGTTTGCCGCCATTCGGTCATTCATGGAGTACGTTTCGTTTGCAGAGCCGTCGGTCTTGTCCTTGGCACAGTCAGTACTAGTACTACTGTGACTACTACTACTACTGTGTCGTAAGATCCTTGACTACTGTGTCATAAGATCCCTGGCATTATAGGAGCTTCTTCATCCTTTGCATGA
>LFJI01000431.1 GCA_001235855.1 Candidatus Burkholderia brachyanthoides | reverse complement strand
CATCGCTTCCTCATGCAAAGGATGAAGAAGCTCCTATAATGCCAGGGATCTTATGGCACAGTAGTAGGGCGATGCGTTCCTTGGCAAGGGTTTGCTATCGGCGCTACGGGCCCCAGTCCATCCAGACGAAGCACGCTTGTGGCGAGGCTCGGGAAATCGCGATGAATAGAAGCTGCGTAGGAAAACAGCAATATCATGCCTCACGTCAAGAAAAGAGATCCAACCTCAATTCTCATCATCGCTTGTCCGATCGTCTTGAACAAAATTGCAGGCCTGTGTGATTAGCCGATCGCCTTGGCGTACGTACCCGGCGTCACGCCGAAACTGCGGACAAACAGCCGCGTCATGTGGCTTTGATCGGAAAAGCCGCTTAGTGCGGCCACTTTGTACGCGTGGGGCGTGAGGCCGGTCACTCTCGCGAAACTCCGCAGGAACTGATAGCGGCTCAGCCCAGCTTCGTTTGCCAGTGCGGTGAGCGTCAGAATTGCCATGGGATCGTCATCGATCAACGCACGTGCCGCGGCGATTACGAGTGGAATGGAGTGTTGCTTGGATGAACCAAGGTGCAGTAGCCCTCCTAGTACGAGCAGCAAAGTCTCGTCTGCCTCGAGTCCGTGCTTGTCTACAACGCTGCCGGTCATTGCGCGGGAAAGCTGGCTAAATTGGCTTGCAATGCGCTTGTCGCTGACCTTGGGTTGGGTGAACTCGCAAGTCGCTCCTCCCCGTCCTTCTGTGATGTCAATGGTAAGTTCCGCAACGATCGCGGGGTCCAGGTATAGCATTCGCTATGAGCGCCCGCCGTCGCCGATTGGTGCACCGTCATGCACTTCACCAGGGTTGACAGTGATTACGTCACCCGCACCGACTTCGACGAGACCACGACCGCTCGCCGATTTCTGAGCGCCGCGCTCGATCAGACCCACACCAAACTGCTCATGGACGTGGCGACAAAGATGAGCGTGGTGTCTGCTTCCACGGCTTCGACGCCGCGCCTTTGGCAGATCAACAATTTGAATTTCGCGCGTTCCATTTTGCCTCAGGAAACCCGGGCATCTTAGCACAATTTCACATTGCCTAAGTCTTTTCGTATGATGTATTCAGCTACTTGGATTGGAACCACGTCTATGTTTCGATTTTGGGGATTGTCAGTGGTTCAGGCGTCGAAGTCGAATGTCCTTTTGTGGCCGCGTGCTGCCCGATGGGCTCGGAATACGTCGGCCGCAACCTTGACCACGCTGGCGGCAGCGCGTCGAAGTTTGCTTCAATAGCGTAGTGACGACTTTATTTCGCGTTCTGCAAATCCATACTGAGTACAGCCCGCGTCTACAGCCCGCGTCGCAACCGGAACGCTTGAAGTCCCGAGTTGACGATTTTATAGTCGCAACGTTGACATTTTTAATGTGTTCTACGACACTTGCCAATCGATGTCGCGACACGACAACCGGGACCAACTCTCGTACAGCGGCGTCGGACGCAAACATTGCATCCAACTTTATCCCTGTGGTTAATAGTCGGCGCCGAGCTTATCCTGCCGTCGGCGGTGGAGCGTCACGCCACCATGCTGAGCATTACTCTCAACAGCGAAACCTCCAATCAGTCTGAAGTCACTTCCTGTACAGCTTGACTTTACGCAGGCAACCCTACGATGGAATTGCGTCGGACATGGTGTTCGTCGCGCCACCGAAACTGCGCATGGCCTACAAAAGCATCAAGGATATCTTCTATTCCACCGGGGACCGAGAAGCACGGGTCGCACACTATCGTATCGTGTTGTTCGAGCGCACAGCAATCGTAACGGCCGTGGTTCATCTTCGTCGCACCGGCGGTGCACAAAAGCATAGCTTGTCGCGCGTCGACGAGTTCGACACGATCTTGAATAGGATCGTCGATCAGGAACTGCGTGGCATTCGAATCGACCGAACGCACCTCATCGTCCAACAAGGCACCGCATTCTTCCTAGCGATCTTCCGGCTTGCCCCACAAAGGACAAGCCGTGGGAAGCGCCAGCGGTGAGCGTCAGTTCGCGCGATATCGTTGTGGGGTCGGTCGCCCTCTTCATCGACGGCGGCGTCGCCGCCGAGCCATGGATTGTCGAGCTGCTTCAGTAATTAGTCATCGCCCGCTCGAGACCGGTCTTTTGTGATTGGGATGCGCGCTGACCGGTGTACCGGCCGGTAAGACTGAACTCGATGTAGGGCAACGCCTGCCCTTCGGTATGAGCACGTCCTCGCGCTTGGGCGCGTGCTCAACGCGCGAGATTCACGCCATCGAGCCGCACGAATGCAACCGATGTGACGACGCGCTTGCAAAAGCGGCGACGCGGCCTTGCCTTGACCACCTCTTGATTTCAGTTGCCTTGTGCCATTGCGCCGTTTTCTGTGGCAAATCACCTTTCCGCTGCCGCCCGTAGCAGCAGCAAAAAGATCGACTTTATGCCGGGCAGGCGGCGGGCAATGCCGTTTCCTTTATCGTCGCTTTCTGGGCGTTCCCGGACTTCTCGATGCGAAGGTGCGAATGCGTGATCTTCTGGCATGCGCCATCGCCAAGCTACGTGCGCTTGGCCAGATCGATCTCTCGTGCTGCGCGCGACTCATCGTCGGTGCGAGCCGTTGGGGCGGGCCAAAAACTGGCC
>LFJI01000430.1 GCA_001235855.1 Candidatus Burkholderia brachyanthoides | reverse complement strand
GCCGTGCTCGCCTGCGCCTTTGGAGCGTTGCTGAGAATGTGAACAGAACCTAGTCATGTTCCTTTCCTGACGGTTCGGTGTCTACGGTGTCCCAGATGAGACGCGGGTCGAACTGCATCGACGCGAGCATGGTCAGCACGACCACTGACGCGAAAGCCAACGCGCCCGGCCCGGCGGTGATCACCGCGAGGGTGTTGAATCGCACCAGCGCCACCGTGAGCGTGATGACGAAGACATCTAGCATCGACCAGCGGCCGATACCTTCGACGATGCGATACAGCGTCGTGCGTTGACGCGGCTGCCAATTCGAGCGCCGCTGCACGGTAATGAGCAGGAAGCCGATGGACAAAAGCTTGAGCATCGGCACCAAAATGCTGGCGATGAAAATCACCGCCGCCAGCGGAATGTCGCCGTCGTTCCAGAACAGCGCGACACCGCTCATGATGGTGTCGTCCTCGGAGCCGAGAATCGACGCGGTGTGCATGATCGGAAAGAGATTCGCGGGGATATAAAAAATCGCCGCGCTGATGAGCAGCGCCCATGTCCGTGCGATGGCGTCCGGATTGCGTCGATGCACGACCGCGTCGCAACGCGTGCAGTGCTGCTTTTCGACGGTATGCGCGAGCGGTTGCTGCACGAGTCCGCATGCGTGGCACGAGACGAGATGCTCGCCCGACGCCGTGCGGACGGCGGCCAGATCGCGGGATAAAGAGGGCGTGCTCACGATTTCTGCCTCGCATTGGACATGACGCGTGTTTTGGGTTTGCCGCGCGGCGACACGTGGCTCGCGACATCCCACAGCGACGCCGGATCGAAGCTCACGACGACCGCGACCATCAGGGTCAGCACGCCGAACGCGAACAGCGCGGCTTCGGGAATCACGCGCGCGAGGCTGACCATCTTGACCAGCGTGACCAGCACGCCAAGCATGAAGACTTCGATCATCCCCCACGGACGCACGAACTGGATGGTGCGCAGCACCTGATTGAAACCGGGCGGCACGTGACCCACGCGCAAGGGCATCAGCACGTAGAGCAGCGCGAGCAATTCGGCGAGCGGAAAGAGTATGGTCGAGCAGAACACCAGCGTCGCGACGAGCTCCATCTGCTCGTTCCACAGCGCGACGATGGCGCCGATTAGCGTAGTCTGCGAGGTAATGCCATTGGCATCCAGTTCGACGATGGGAAACGCCTGCGCGATCACGAAAGTGATGAGCGCGGCAAGCGTCATCGTGCTGATCTTGTCGAGATTCGACGCGATGCTGCGATAGAGCAATGCGCCGCAACGCGGGCAGCTTGCCTTGCTGCGCCGAGGCAGCGCGCGCTTCACGTAGAGCGCGTCGCATTCGTGACACGCGATCAGGTCTTCCGATTCGTTCACGTTCATAGTCGAGTGCCGGGCCTTCTCATGCGGTTGGGTCTGGCACCGCGAAGATCGGTTCGGAGCGACGTAGCAAGAGGCGGGCCAGCGAGAATGGTAACAGCATGGTATCAAACGACGAATAGTTGAAATTCCCCGACTGCGCGACGCACACGAGGGCGGTGTATCAGGTGCAACGGAATAAAGGAATCAGCCGGTCCGTTTAATTTGGTTGTCCGTTCAACCGGTCTGCGTCAGCACCTTTATCGACCGTTGCATGGGCGAAATAATTCGTTACGTAAACGCGGCGCAAGGCGGCCTGGATTTCGGCCGGTCGGCAGCAAAGCCGCGCCGGATAAGGCTTTCAGCCATCTGGAAAGCGCTTTTGACGTGCGCTGGCATTTCACGATTGTTGAGGTAGCATGGTGGCGCATGCATCGGCAAGCGTAATTCGCATACTCGCGTATCCCGATCTTCGGACGATGCACAGACACTCCCAACTCAGGACACCGGCATCATGGAAAGCGTTGACATTACGTCGGCACGGCCGGCCGAACGATATAGCGCGACGGCAATCGGCCTGCACTGGCTCATCGCGTTGCTGATCATCGGCGGGTTTTATCTCGGCTGGATCATGACAGATATCCCCGGCTTCACACCGACCAAGCTCAAGTATTTCTCGTGGCACAAGTGGATTGGCGTGACCGTGTTCCTGCTCGCCGTGATCCGCCTGCTCTGGCGCGCCACGCACAGCGCACCGCCCGATCCGGCCGGCATGCCGCGCTGGCAGGCCGGCGCCGCGCATCTCACGCATTTCCTGCTTTACGTGCTGATGTTCGCGATTCCGGTGTCCGGCTATCTGTATAGCTCGGCGGCGAACGTGCAGGTGGTCTATCTCGGCGTGCTGCCGTTGCCGACCATCATCGGGCCGGACAAGGCGCTGAAGGCGATTCTGCGCACCGTGCACGTCGCGCTGAATTACACGTTGCTGGCGCTCGTGGTTCTGCATGTGCTGGCGGCGCTGAAGCATCATTTCGTCGATCGCGATGGCTTGCTCGGCCGCATGCTTCCGTTTCTCCGATAAGTAGTCGGCCCTGCAGAATTCAATTCGACCGGCAAAAGGGTATTTGACGCCAGTGCTGGGCCCATAGGGTAAAGCGGGTGTGAGGTGTGCATGTGATTGGGCGAGGGAGTTGTCGAGGACGAGCAAACGAGGACAAGCAAAACGGCGAGTGCATGAAATACCTTCAGGCCCAGACGGGCAACGGCGCGCAGCAACCAACGCAGGT
>LFJI01000429.1 GCA_001235855.1 Candidatus Burkholderia brachyanthoides | reverse complement strand
AAAATACTTGGAGGCAACGAGCCTCGCTCGGTAACAAATAACCTGAGTCAATGCGTCCTCGGCAGAAGGCGGCGAGGTTTCCCACACCGGGGAATGGGTTGCCGTCCTTCATGTCGATGAAGTCGAAAAAATCGGCTATGTCTGGATAAAGGTGGTGAAGGCTGCGCTGCAGGATATGCACGTCCGACGATCCCTCGGTAACGATCAAGCACCGCTGCCGGGGACGATGTCATAATCCGAAATCCATCCATTTTCGACGATGTCCGCGTACTCTCAACGGATCGGAAGGTTCTCCAACTCGGGAATTCAGACAGAAGTCGTAACACAATATAGGTATCCAGCGGCCGGCCCAAAGTCCCCATGATCGCTTGGTCGAAATTGAAATAGGGACAGTCCACCTCCCATGGCACGGAGCGCAAAAAGCTTTTTAAATCTTCGAAAGCCGGGCGAGGCATAACATCTTCACATCGTTTGGTGGAGGGTCCGACCAATCACGACAGGCGGCGAGGGTATAATCGAGCATTTCCAAGCGCGGTTTGATTCGACCCAACGACCTGCACAGGCAAGGCTTCTCCTCAACAATCCGCTGGACGGATCTATACTTGCTGATAAGGCTGGAACGACCATGTCCAACGTCACGCAAGCGATCGCCAAGGTAACGGAACGGACATCATGGGCGAGATCGCGGCAGCGTCGACCGAACAAAGCCGAGGCATCGAGCAGGTCAATCAGGCCGTGACGCAAATGGACGAAGTCACGCAGCAAAATGCTGCGCTTGTTGAGGAAGCCGCGGCGGCGTCCAAGTCGCTGGAAGATCAAGGCCGTAAGCTTAACGATGCTGTATCGGTGCTCCATGATCAAAACGATCACGGGTATTCATCGTTACGACACGTAACGCACCGGCATTGCTTGTCGGTTCATTGGAAGCTGCTTTCTCTGAGGTAGCAGCGGCGCGCTAGGAGGCAGTCGGAACCCGAATGAAGTCGCCGTCGACCAGTTAGCGGCGAAGCATGCCCAGTTTGCCAATCGCGCGCTTTCAGACGCATCCAATCAGAAAAGCTGCGTGTCAAGCGGCACGAGGTTCATCCACTTCACGGCGGTCCGACGCTCTCGGCCATCCGGATGAATGGAGCGGATCATGACACGTTGTCCACGCGCTTCGCCCAAGACTTCTACAATGCGGTCTTGGTAGCGGGCCAGCGTTTCCCTCGCTGGCTTTAGGCTTAAGCTTCGTACGACATTTTAATGCGGGCATGTGCGATAAGCGCGTGCAATGAAGTGTGATTATGCCTGTCGCTCGTCGAACACCAACTTTACAGACCCTTTCTCGAGAATGCCGTATGCGTCGCATTGCCGTCAGTACCTCACCGATTCACGGACGAGGCGTATTCGCGCTCGCACGCATCGCAGTCGGTGATTTGCTCATCGAGTACCAAGGCAAGATCATCATCGCAAAGCAGGCGGAGCGCCGAGTTAACTGATCGAGTGCAGAAAACGGACATACCTTTTTCTTCAGTCTCGGTGACGGTCGCATGATTGACGGAGCGCAAGGTGGCAATTCTGCCCACTGGATTAATCACAGCTGCTCGCCCAACTGTGAAGCCGAATAGCTCGGTAGTCGGATCTTCATCCGCACGATACGGAAAATAGAAGAGGGCCGAGAGATTCTGATTGGTTACCAGCTTGACGTGGAAGGGCGCAGGACAGCGGCACTTAAGCGAATGTATGCGTGCCGGTGTGGTGCTGGCCAATGCCGCGGCACGATGCTATCGCGTCGGTAGGTTCGGCGGCGAGGGCAGCCATGCGTGTCACGGCGGAGAGAGCGGCGATAAGCTCCGCGGTAGCTTCCCGGACCCGGAAGAATGGGTTAGCCTGAGTGATTTTAGGCACTCCAGTATCAACGCGATCACAAGCTGACCATGCAGCAACTCGACATCTTCGCTGACAGCCGTGATGTAGCATTGCGCAACGATGTGGTAGAGTATTTGCAGCGTCGCAACGCTGCGGCCGCACGAACGGCGCTCAAGCAGCTCCAAGACGAGTACGCGGACGACAGCGCACTCCCTGCAATGGCCCAGCTTGTTCACGAACTCGAGAAGAGAACAGCGCAACCTCTGGCCAATCATGCAGATCTGAAAGTGGCGCGCACGCACATCAAGCTTGAGGTGATGCCTGCCGCCCTGCGAGTGCTGCCCGCGTCGGCCGTTCAAGCGTGGCTGGTGTCGTGCTGACGGGCGCTTGCATTTCGCGCAGCACCGTTGAAATATTGTCGGAAGGACCCCGACGAGCACGCGGCACCGCTCTGGCTTCAAGCCGGCGACTCACCGCGGCAGAAACGATCGAATCATGGTGGCACATCCCGTCACCGCTCGCATGGATGACTGAAGCGCGATATCTGGAGAGCGGCCTCGATGCTGCATGGCCTTTACTCGCCGAACTGACGTGGTTGTCGCCCTCCCGGTTCGCCACCTTGCTGGGCACATTGCGTGATGCTTCGTTGAATGCCCTGCGTCAGCGCTTCGATGCCGAGTTCCTTGGCGCAGGTGAGGACGAAGATTATGTGTGGTTCCCTGCCTGGCTACTTTTAGCGAAGCCTGCGCTAGTGTCCCATTCCGTTGTTAACTGATCTATGTTCGCGTAGGATGTTGACGT
>LFJI01000428.1 GCA_001235855.1 Candidatus Burkholderia brachyanthoides | reverse complement strand
CTCGAGCGCAATGCGGTGAAAGTCGCATGTTGGGCCCCGCTGCCGTAAGGCAGTGAGGCTACCCACTACCACGACCGCATCAAGCTCAAATCTCAGCGGCCTAGCCGAATAACTGTCCAACTTCACGGGGTCAGTTCATCGCTGCGGTTTTTCTTTGGCATGACGCGAGCCTCTTGCGAGACCCGCGCCGATGTAATAATCGGCTTGGCGCCGAATTACATGTCCATACCCATGCCGCCCATGCCGCCCATGCCGCCCATGCCGCCGGGCATCGGAGCGTCTTCCTTCGGCAGTTCGGCAACGGCTGCGTCGGTCGTCAGCAGCAGGCCTGCCACCGATGCCGCGTTTTGGAGCGCCGTGCGCGTGACCTTCGTCGGGTCCACGACACCGGCTTCGACCAGGTCACCGTATTCGCCGGTGGTTGCGTTGTAGCCGTAGTTGCCTGAACCTTGAGCCACAGCCGCCACGACGACCGATGATTCTTCACCGCCGTTCGTGACGATCTGGCGCAGTGGCTCTTCCATTGCACGCAGAACGATCTTGATACCTGCGTCCTGATCGGCGTTCGCGCCCTTCAGGTCGTCGATTGCCTTGCGTGCGCGGATCAGCGCAACGCCGCCGCCAGCCACGATGCCTTCTTCCACAGCCGCGCGCGTTGCGTGCAGTGCGTCTTCGACACGTGCCTTCTTTTCCTTCATTTCGACTTCGGTCGCAGCGCCGACCTTGATCACTGCCACGCCACCAGCCAGCTTGGCCACGCGCTCTTGCAGCTTTTCACGGTCGTAGTCCGAGGTCGCTTCTTCGATCTGCTTGCGCACTTGCTTCACGCGCGCTTCGATGTTCACGGTTTCGCCAGCGCCATCGATGATCGTGGTGTTTTCCTTGCCCACTTCGATACGCTTCGCCTGACCCAGTTCAGCCAGCGTTGCCTTCTCGAGCGTGAAGCCGGTTTCTTCCGCGATGACTTGACCGCCGGTCAGGATCGCGATGTCTTCCAGCATGGCCTTGCGGCGGTCGCCGAAGCCCGGAGCCTTGACAGCAACGGTCTTCAGGATGCCACGGATGTTGTTGACAACCAGCGTTGCGAGCGCTTCGCCTTCGACGTCTTCGGCGATGATCAAGAGCGGACGGCCAGCCTTCGCGACTTGTTCCAGCACCGGCAGCAGATCGCGGATGTTCGAAACCTTTTTGTCGTGCAGTAGCACGAACGGGTTTTCGAGGACGGCGACTTGCTTGTCCGGGTTGTTGATGAAGTACGGCGACAGGTAGCCGCGGTCGAATTGCATGCCTTCGACGACGTCGAGCTCGTCTTGCAGCGACTTCCCGTCTTCGACGGTGATGACGCCTTCCTTGCCGACCTTGTCCATGGCTTCAGCGATACGCTCGCCGATGGACGAGTCGCTGTTCGCCGAGATTGAGCCGACTTGCGCGATTTCCTTGTTGGTCGTGCAGGGCTTGCTGATCTTGCGCAGTTCTTCGATGGTGGCAGCAACCGCCTTATCGATACCGCGCTTCAGGTCCATCGGGTTCATGCCCGATGCGACGTACTTCATGCCTTCGCGAACGATCGACTGGGCCAGAACCGTAGCCGTCGTCGTGCCGTCACCGGCGTTGTCGCTGGTCTTGGAAGCAACTTCCTTGACCATTTGCGCGCCCATGTTCTGAAGCTTGTCCTTCAGTTCGATTTCCTTCGCGACCGAGACACCGTCCTTGGTGACCGTCGGGCCGCCGAACGAGCGCTCGAGCACGACGTTGCGGCCCTTCGGGCCCAGCGTAACCTTGACCGCGTTGGCCAGGATGTTCACACCTTCGACCATCTTGGCGCGTGCGGAATCGCCGAAAGTGACTTCTTTAGCTGCCATGTGCAGACTCCTTGATTCGATTCGGTTTGCTGGCTTCGCTGCGGCGCTCGAAAGAGCGGCTCAGGCAGACGAAGCCGGAACGTGCAGGAAGGATCCTTACTTGACCAGAACGGCCATGATGTCTTCTTCGCGCATGACGAGCAATTCTTGCCCGTCGACCTTGACGGTCTGGCCAGCGTACTTGCCGAACAGCACACGGTCGCCCACCTTCACGTCGAGGGCGATTTGCGCGCCCTTGTCATCGCGCTTGCCCGGGCCGATGGCCAGAACTTCGCCTTGATCTGGCTTTTCGGCGGCGGCTTCGGGGATCACGATGCCCGATGCGGTCTTGGTTTCCTGGTCCAGACGCTTGACGATGACACGATCGTGCAAAGGACGAAGGTTCATACACACTCCTCTCTTGATTGAGACTGAAAACGCGGGGAAACCCGTTCCGGTGAGCGCAGTTCACCGGAACGGCTATCTTGTTAGCACTCTTATGCTAACACTCTCATGCAGAGAACACCAATTATATGGACGACATCTGGCAATTTCAAGAAGGGGAGCGTGACAACCAGGAGGGGAAATCCCGTAGGCGGGCCGGGATTGTTCGGGCACTTACCGTGCCGCCAAGGCGGGGGACGCGTCCCGAAACGGTAAAGTTCCAACGAAATTGACATCACATCACGAAGAATCCGGGGAAAAGGCCGTCCCTCACACTGGCCGGTTTCGAGCCGCGGCCTCGGCCAGCTTTCGCTCGGTAATTACCCGTAAGCACGTCGTTTGATGACTTTGATGGTGTTGTTGATGCCTTCCACGA
>LFJI01000043.1 GCA_001235855.1 Candidatus Burkholderia brachyanthoides | reverse complement strand
CGCTCATGCAAAAGACAAGATGTAAACACATTTCATCGAATGAAAACAGGCCCTAAGCTGCTGCCCACTTCGTGAAGCAGCGTATCGCTCTTAAGCCTTTAAGCTTTCGAGCGTGCTTGTTAGAAGTGGTGGATGATACCCACGCCCGCCGAGAACATGCTGCGCGATGCCGACGGCGCGCTCTGGAAGCCGTCGCCGATGACCGCATTCGCAGCCGTCTGACGGTTGTGTGTCGTGCCCGACGGAACGGCCAGCGTGTTGCCGTTCGCGCGCTGGAAAGCCTCGAGCGCGTACAGGCCCGTGCGCTTGGACAGCGAGTAGTACTGGGACAGGTTGAACTGGTGGTAGGACGCTGCGTCGTTCGTCGTTGATGCCGTTCGCCTTGCTCGCCCATGTGTAGCTGTCGCCGGCCGCGAAGTCCCACGTCGGCGATGCCTTCCAGTGCAGCACCGTGCCGGCGGTGTTGAACACGGTTTCGTTCGTGAGGAGCGAGTTCGTGCCCGGGATGTACTGAACGTTCGTGTACGTGACCGAGATATCGAACGCGCTGTTAAAACCTAACCGCCCGCCACCGCGAAGCGCTGCTGCGCCTGCGCACGCTGATAACCCGCCGTCACGGCCGACACGCCCGGCTGACCTGCGCCGGTAGTGCTCGTCGTATCGTTGATGGTCGTCGAGCTGCCGCTGTAGATGCCGCCGCCGACCGCCGCATTGTTGATGCGCGAGAACGCAACCGTGCCGCCGATCGGGCCTTGCTGATACTGCACCGCGGCCGATCACGTCGAGCCCTGGTAGACGCTGTCAGGCACGCCTGCGAGCGAGTACGAACCGCTGATCGGTCAGGCCGTAGAACTTCGGCGACGTGTAGACGATCGAGTTGTTCGCACGGTAGATCGTGTCCAGGCTGTCCAGATCGCCCGGGTGCGCGCCGAAGTAACCCGTCAGCCAGTTCGTCGGGCTGTACGGTCCGAGCAGCGTGTAGTACGAGGTGTACTGACGACCCAGGGTCAGCGTGCCGTACGCCGGGTTCGTCAACCGACCCATGCCTGATGACGGCCGAACATCGCGTTGGTGAACTGCTGGCCGCCGCTGTTGATGTCGAAACCGGATTCCAACTGGAAGATGGCCTTGTTGTCGCTGCCCAGATCCTCGGTGCCCTTCAAACCGAAGCGGCTGCCGGCCCCCAGATGCCCGACGCCATCTTGACGTTCGAACGGCCTGCCGTGCTCTTGGCGAGGTTCGTCTGGCTGCTTTGGTAGACGATCGAGTCATCGACGTTACCGTACAGCGTCACGCTGCTTTGCGCGAACGCCGGGGCTGCGGTGGCGAAAGCCGTGGCGGCGACGATCGCGGCCTTGGTCAGGTTGAAACCCTTCATTTGTTCTCCTCTATGCGGGTGGGCGAATCACGTTGTTTGTGATCGAGCGTTCTTGTCGGCGGCGCTTGAGCGATCCACTTTGTACCAGCTAGTAACAATGTCGCTCGCAAGCGTATGACTTACAGACTCAATGCGAAAGAATCAGGCGGATTTGTGTCGTTCTTTTACTACATGGTTAACCTGTATTTTCGACGTCCCAAAAGTTGGCATTTCGGGCACGAAACTGACAGAAAACTGACGAGCATCGAGCCTGGAGCGAGCGCCGAGGCCAAGTGAATCCCACTCATCCGTGGATGTTATTTTGCATTTCGAATTCTAAGTCGATGATTTTATGAATTGTTTTTTGAATTCACAAAACCAGCACCGGCCGCAATGAGGGCTCGATGCCCACTTGCGCGGTGCGAAGAGACGAACGCGCGTACTTTACTACCCTACCGGCGGTAAATTTTATCCGTGCGATGGAGCAGGAAAAGCAGGCGAGAGTCCCTCGCGAACATCGCCGTGCGGCGTGGCGGAAAGGATTCGGTAGGCGGAGAATCGGCGCCGCCTATGACCGGCGGCGCGAGGGAGGAAGGCTTACGATTCGATCTTCGTGCGCAACTCACGCGCGGTTTCCAGGAGCCCTTCGTAGCCGGATCGGGCGTGCGCGGGCAGATCGGGATCGCCGACGAGCATGCCGAGCGTCTCGATGATGCTGTACAGGATGCCCTTCGCGGCATGCGTGGCGATCCTGCCCGCTTACATACGACTCGTCGACGTGAGAGAGCACGGCATCGAAATGCTCGAGGCCGGGATGCGCCTTGCCAATGG
The DNA here is from genome assembly GCA_001235855.1 of Candidatus Burkholderia brachyanthoides. GTDB lineage: Bacteria > Pseudomonadota > Gammaproteobacteria > Burkholderiales > Burkholderiaceae > Caballeronia > Caballeronia brachyanthoides. The sequence continues at coordinate 10,896 of LFJI01000043.1, read as the reverse complement.
CCTCTTTCGTGCGTGCCTGGTTCGTTTCGTTCGTTGCACGCGGATCGGTCGAATCGCTGCTCATGATGATGGTCCTCCTGATGTGTGGCATGTTTGAGGTATAGCGCCGCCCGCACCCGATGACAATGAGGGGGCAATCGCCGCGCCTCCGATGTGCGCGGCGATTGCCCCCTCATTGTCATCGTCACGATGCGGGCAGTTCCTGGACCGGTTGAATCAGATGCACGCGCCGGCCGTCGAGGCCGCCTTTTCCCGCCTGTGCCCGCGCCGGCACGCCGCGCTCCATCAAAAAGCGCACGCAGATCGACGATGACCGGAAACACCTCGTGGTTGTGATCGGCGCCCTGCCGGTCGTGCGCTTCCTGCTCGCGCTCCATGATCCAGCGATCTTCCTTGAAAATGCGCTCGGTAAACCACACGAGCAACGGCCAGGCGGCATCCAGCACGAGGGGGATTTTCGGGCGGCGGATCGACAGCAGGCCGAAGGTGCGATTGGTGCGCTGCTCAGCGTCGAGCGCACATAGGCAATCCACAGGTCCATCACCATCGTGTCGTCTTTCGTGCGGATCTTGAGCGTCTGATACGGATACTCGGTGCGCACCGTCATCACGTCCTTGTACGACTCTTCGTCCTTGGTGCCGCACGTTTGCCCGAACACCAGCGCCTCGCCGATGGGTTGTTTGCCCGCCTCGCGCGCGAGAACACGTAGTCCACTTCGATCCAGTCCTTGCCGCGCCTTCTGCCGAGCGAACGCGTGCGCATACTGCCCATCTGCCGCCGATGCAGGAACTGATGATTCATGTCCATCAGGTTCTCGTGCATGAAGGTGTAATGGCACTTCACCTCGCGCCCGAAGCGGCGCGTTTTTTATAGGCCTTGTCGGTCGCGGAGACGAGTTGCGGAAACTTGGCGTCGTCGGCCGCAGACGGATCGCCCATGAAGACGAAGATCAGCCCCGCCTCCTCGCGGCACGGATAAGCGCGCACGCCGTTGGGCAGGCGGTCACGGCCGAGATAAGGGATGTCGGTGCATCGGCCGGTGCAGTCCTAGGTCCAGCCGTGGTGATAGCAGCAACGGATCGACTCGCCGTCCACCACGCCCGCATGCAAGGGCACTTGCCGATGCGCGCAGCGATCCTCCAGCGCGAAGACCTTGCCGCTTTCGGTTTGCATGAGGACGATCGGGTCGCCCGCGAACCGCACGCCGTGGGCCTTTTGCCGCGTCCGACCTCATGCGACCACGCGAGCGGATACCAATGATCGGGATGGATGTCGATGCGGCGCAGATCGTGCGATGGGCTTGCGGATTTTTCGACGGAACCGGCTTTCTGCTCCCCTTGCGGCAACGCTACGTGCATGTACGACGCCTCCGTTGAATAACGGTTCGGATGGAGCGCCGTGCGCGTGAATGAACTCACGCGCACGGCGCATTGAACGAGCATTCGCAGTCTACACGGCGGCGATCGTTTCGGTGCGCCGCTCATGGGTGGGGCGGCGCGGCTGGCATGGCGCATAGCCGATGGCATCTGCGTTTTGCATGCCGTTGCGGCGCAGCCGCATAAAGCATTTTGTATGCAATACGGCGCGCGGGGCGTGGCTTGCTTCGCTTCAACTCGCACGAGAAACGCTTGAGACACGCCCGAGGCGTCAGGCATCCTTCGTGAAGATCACGCTGAAGTTATTGGCCGGCATGTCGACGGCCTCCACGAAACTGAACCCGTTGGCCGCCGCCAGCGATTGAACGGCTTCCATGTCGCGCACGCCCCAGCACGCATCGTTGGCCCGGAGTTTCGCGTCGAAGGCTTCGTTGCTCAGCGCGGTGTGTGCGCCGATAGGGCCCGTACAGGTACAGTACGCCCCCCGCGCCGAGACGCGTGCTCGCACCGCGCAACAGCCCTGGGCCGCTTCCCAGGGCGCGATATGGATCATGTTGATGCAGACGATGGCGGCGACCTCGCCGATGCCCCAGTCGTCTGTGGTGACATCGACGGCGAGTGGAGCGGCGAGGTTCGGCAGTTGCGCATGCGCGCGCCACGCCTCGATCGATGCGCGCGCGCCCGCGTCCAGATCGCTCGGCTGCCAGACGATGCCGGGCAGCGCCGCCGCGCTGCACCGCGTGCTGGCCGGTGTCGCTCGCGATCTCGAGCACCGGCCGCTTCGGGGCAGCACGCGTGCCAGAGCGGCGAGAATGGCATCGTGGTTGCGTTCGGCGGCGGGCGCGCGGCGGCGCACCAGTGCGTCGGGCACCCCGCCGTTTCAGGCGCTGTGGGTTTTGTCGGCGAGGAAAAAGCGTGTGGGTCGGAAGAGATCGGGGTCATCGCGGTCGCATGGGTGACGGAAAATCGAGGCGAGACTAAAGCAAGCGCCGCGTAATAACGCGTCAAGTCGCGCATCGGCGAGCGGAGCATGGCTCAATTCGTGCTGTGCGCCTCCTCGTACGCGCGTACCGCCTTCAAACCTGTGTATGCTCCGGGTTGATCCGCGCGCACGGTATTTTGCATATCGCATGCCTGCACGATCGGCTAGCAGTATCGCAACTGGATTTTGCATGCAAGAGATTCGATTCGCCTTCGGGCTCGCATGGCTGGAACGTGCCGATCTCCACGATTCGCACGTTCCGCCCGACGCAGCGGCCTCGCGCCGTGGACCGAAGTCATCCGATCCTCCCGCCCGCCCGGAGGCGGTGCGATCGACACGGAGCAGACCATGCACGACCCGCAAGACCGCAACGACGACGCACCCGCCGACGCGCCCGACGGAGACATAATCGGGTTCGCGCGCAAAGTTTTCGACGTGGTCCGGCCCGGCGACGCCGCGATGCTCGATGCGCTCCTGAACAGGGCCTCCCGCCCAATCTGCGCAACGACAACGGCCAGACGCCGATCGCGGGCGCGGCCTTCAAGGGCTTCAAGGATGTGATCGAGATGCTGCTCGCGCATGGCACCGATGTCGAAGACACCTCGCCCGACGGCCGCACGGGGCTGATGATCGCGGCGATGTTCAATCGCGTCGAGATCGTCGATCTGCTGATTGCTGATCGCGCGGCGCAAATCCCGACGCACGCGATGCGAACGGTTTTTCCGCCCGCGACACCGCCGAGAAAATGGGCACGCCAGATACGACCGCGCGTCTGGCCGAAGCCGCGAACGCATCCACGCGGCCTTCAGGCGTGTGAGTGCGCGCACCGGCATGCAACGCACTACATGCAATACACGCAGCACACGCACGACCGGCACGAGCGCAGGCAACGCGCTCGGCTTCATCCGTAATCAATCCGCCTCGCAGCGGCGCCAGACGCAAGACGGCGCGGCATTCGCGAGACGATCTGACCGAGACAGGTGGCCCGGAAACATGGAGCTTTTGTGATGACAGGCGGTTTTCCGCATCGGGCGACGCGTCGTCGACGGGCAGACCGCATACGGGCGAGTGTCCGTCGCATGCGGCGTCTCGCAGACCCTCGTGCTGAGGTGAGGATCACGCGACTGATCGCGGCTGCGCTCATTAACGCGTGGCAGGCGATATCGCGCGTGCACGCGACGCGCCTCGCGACGACGAGTCTGCCCGTGCTCGCCGCCGTCGCGCTGTCCGCGTGCGGTCTGCTGCCAACTCAGCCGGCCGCGCCCATCGTCGAGCACTCGTATATTCCGTTGCCCGCCGAAACCGAGACCGAGGCGCCCGAGACCGAGGAGCCCGCCTCCACGCCCGCCGTGCCGGAGCCCGCCTCCGCGCCCAAGTTCGCGCCGAAGCCCAAGCGCAAGATCGTTAAGCCCAAGCCGCCCGAGCCTCCGCCTCCGCCGCCGCCGCCGCCCGAGCCGCCGGAACCGCCGCAGATCATCTCGACGCGCCTCATGCAGCACGAACAATTGCACGGCCTGCTCGATGCCGAAGTGCAGCGTCCCGACGGCAAGGTCGTGGGCCGCGCAGTGGACATGTACGTCGATGCATCGTCGAAACCGAAGCTGCTGATGGTGAATCTCGCGGGCTTCATGGGCGTAGGCGATCGCAAGGTGAATTTCCCGTGGTCGGCGTTCAAGTTCACGCCGAACTCCAAGACGCCGATTACGTTTGCGTCGCCCGCGCCCGCAGCCAAGGGCAAGAGCGCCGATCCGGTGCCCAAGCCCCTGCCTGTCAACGAAACGCCGCCCAATTTGCTGCAACTGGTCGATTCGACGGTCGCGCAGAAAAACGGCGCACGCATCGGCCATGTCGTCGATGTATTGGTGGATGCGCAGGGCGAGCCGCAGGCGCTGGTGCTAGATCTGTCGACGTCGCTTGCCGAAGACAAGCGGCATATCGCGGCCAACTGGGGCGATCTCCATGTCGTCATGCGTAACAAGCAGGAAACGCTACAGATCGATTTCAACGAGGCTCAACTGAAGGCGTCGTCTACTTACGCTACCGATCAGCCGATCAAGATCGTCTCGCCCGTGGTGAGCGCGCCGGCGTCCGCGACATCAGCGGCTTCGGCGCCTGTGGCGGCTTCGGGTGCATCTGCGCCTGCGACCGCTTCCGCGGCATCGGGCGATCGACGACCGCAGCGACATCCTCGCCCAAGGCCACTTCGGCAGCGCCTGCAACGACGACGGCACCAGCGGCGGCGACCGCGGCGGCCAAGGCGAAGGTATCGAAGAACGGTACGACGGCGTCCGGTTCGGTCGCGCCGCAGCACCCGTCGTCGGGGACGCGTCTCGCCCGGTGAAAGACAACGGATAACGACATCGATCAACGAATCACAACATGGTAATTGCACGCAGTCTGCGCGCGCTCGACTGGCTGAACTTCTTCGTCGCCAACGTGCAGACCGGCTTCGGCCCCTTCATCGCGTCGTACCTCGCGGCCAATAAATGGACGCAAGGCGAAATCGGCCTGATGCTCTCCGTCGGCACGATCAGCGCCATGGCGAGCCAGTTGCCGGCAGGCGCGGTCGTCGACACGATGCGCAACAAGAAGTTCGCCGCGCTCGCCGCGCTCGTCGCGATCATCGTGAGCGCGTTGCTGCTCGCCGCAAGTCCGACCTTCATCCCCGTATTCGCCGCCGAAGTGCTGCACGGCTTCGCGAGCTGCATGTTGGTGCCAGCGATGGCGGCGATCTCGCTCGCCCTCGTCTCGCGCGCCGATCTCGGCGACCGGCTCGGCCGCAATGCGCGCTGGGCGTCGATCGGCAGCGCGCTGACGGCGGCGTTGATGGGCGCGTTCGGCGAATATCTGTCGCTGCGCTCGGTGTTCTTCCTGACGGTGGCGCTCGCGTTGCCGGCGATCGTCGCGTTGCGCATGATCCACTACGACGCGCCGCCCGCGCCGCCCGGCAAGCCGAAGCTCACGCCCGACGGCAAGGAGCGCGAGTCGCTGCGCGAATTGCTGAAGGACCGGCGTCTGCTGATCTTCGCAGCGTGCGTGGTGCTGTTCCACTTGTCGAATGCGGCGATGCTCAATCTTGCTGCCGGCGAAGTCACCGCACACATGGGCGACAACGTGCAACTGGTGATCGCGGCCTGCATCATCGTGCCGCAGTTCATCGTCGCGGCACTGTCACCGTGGGTCGGCCGTCAGGCACAAAATTGGGGACGCCGGCCGGTGCTCATTCTCGGCTTCTGCGCCTTGCCGATACGCGCGATCCTGTTCGCCGGCGTGAGCACGCCGTATCTGCTGGTGCCGGTGCAGATGCTCGACGGCATCAGCGCGGCGGTGTTCGGCGTGATGTTGCCGCTCATCGCGGCGGACGTCGCGGGCGGGCACGGGCATTACAACCTGACCATCGGCTTCTTCGGCCTGGCGGCGGGCGTCGGCGCGACCTTGTCGACCGCCGCGGCCGGGTTCGCAGCGGACAAATTCGGCACGACGATGAGCTCCTTCGGCCTCGCCGCCGCAGGCCTGATGGCCGTGCTGATGGTGTCGCTCGCGATGCCGGAAACACGTGGCGCGCATGTGGAAAAGGCAGCGGAGAAGCCGCCGGTCGAGGCGTAGCGGTCGATCAATCGTTTGCTCTGTTTTTCGAGGCATTCGCGTTTTGCACTTTGCATGCGATCGGCTGGGCGCCACCGGTTGCGTTATGCATTACCCATGCAGAATGCGAACGACTAACCTTCACACCCGAGCGGCTTCAGCGGCTCGAGATTGCCCAGCAAAGTTGGGATCAGTTCGCTGACCGTCGGGTGGATGTGCTCGCGCGCTGCAGCGTCGTGTAACGCGCGCCGGCGTTCATGATGTCCACGAAGGTATGAATCGCCTCGTCGCCTTCTATGCAGTAAATCGCCGCGCCGAGAATACGCTGCGTGCGCGCATCGACCAGCGCCTTCATGAAGCCGTCCGTCTCGCCGCGCCGCGGGGCCCGGCCCACGCGCGATATGGGCATGGTCGCGATCAGCGCATCGCGGCCATCGCGCCGCACCTCTTCTTCGCTCCTGCCGACGCGTGCGAACGGAGGATCGACGAAAACCGCATACGTCATGATGCGATCGTCGACATTGCGCGACTTGCCGTCCAGCACGTTCGCGGTGATGACCTCGTAGTCGTTCCACGAGGTATGCGTGAAGGCCCCGCGCCCGTTCACATCCCCGAGCGCCCAGATGCCATTGATTCGGGTGCGAAGCTGGCCGTCGACCTCGATCATGCCATGCCCTTTCACCGCGATGCCCGCGTGCTGCAAGCCCAGATCATCGGTATTCGGCGTGCGGCCGGTTGCGAACAGCAGATGCGACGCATCGATGGACGCATTGTCCGTCACGATGCGCACGCCACCACACCATTTAGCCGGCTCGACACGCTGTATCTGCGTGCCGAAGCGGAACGCGCCGCCCTCACGCTCGAGCACGTCCTGCATCGCAAGGGCCACGTCCGCATCCTCGCGCGAGAGGATGCGCTTACCGCGCCCGAGCAGCGTGACGCGGCTGCCGAAGCGCCTGAACATCTGCCCGAATTCGAGCGCGATATAACTCCCGCCGAGGATCACGAGGTGTTCGGGCACGTCGGTCAGTTCGAGAATCGTCGAATTGGTGAGATAGGGAACGTGCTCGATACCATCGAGCTTCGGCATGGCCGCGCGCGTACCCGTATTGATGAAGATGCGATCGGCATCGATATCCCGCGTCGTGCCGTCGCTGGCCTCGATGTGCAACGCATGCAGCGCCGTGAACCGCGCGTGACCTTCGAACACGGTGAGATGCTTCGTGCCGCGCAGCCACTTCTCGACGCCGTCGCGCGAGCCGCCGATCACCTCGTCCTTACGTGTGCCTTCAGGCGCGCCATGTCGCGCGCACATCGCCGCCGATTGCTGCCGTGCGCGCGACATGGGCGGCCCGCGCGCTCGCGACGTAGGTCTTGGTCGGCGTGCAGCCGACGTTGACGCAAGTCCCGCCGAACAGATGCCGCTCGATTACTGCCGTGCGCTTGCCACTTTGCGCGAGCCGTACGGCGAGCGGCAAGCCACCCTGCCCCGTGCCGATGACCGCTGCATCGAAATGCTCTGACATGCTGGTCTCCTGATCGATGCGCTGCGTGTGTGGAACACCGGGCGCGTGCTCATCTTACGTGTAACGTCCGGTGCGGACAGCGAGCGTGCATTTTGAATGCAAAGAACACGGGCATAGGCCGTGCTTGTCTGTGTTCATCCGAAAGCAGCTACTCCACCGCAAAGAAGCGTTCATGACCGAGACGTTGTGGTTCCTCGTCGTCGTCGGCGTGCTCATTTTCATGGGCCTCGCCAGTTCGACGTTCCGGTGGCTGTCGATCAGCACGGCCATGTGCTATCTCGCGATCGGCTTCGGGCTCGGACCGGGCGCCGCCAACCTGATGGATATCGATCTCGCCAGCGATGCCACCGTACTGCGGCGCATTACCGAAGTCGCGATGCTGGTGTCGCTGTTCGCGATCGACCTGCGCCTGCGTGTGCCGCCGACCGATCGCATCTGGATCTTGCCAGTGCGGCTTGGCCTCATCGCGATGGTGTTGACCGTCGCCGTGCTCGCGTTGTTCTGCGTGTATGTACTGAGGCTGAGTTGGGGACCCGCGCTGCTGCTGGCCGTGATGCTCGCGCCGACCGACCCTGTCCTCGCGCACGACGTTCAGGTCGAAACGCCCGGCGATAGAAACGCCCGGCGATATCGACCTACTGCGCTTCTCGCTGACCGGCGAAGGCGGCCTGAACGATGGCATTGCACTGCCGTTCGCGCTGCTCGGCATCGCCGTGTGCCGCTATGAAGCGACGCCCAGCGTCGCGCTGCACTGGGCGTTCGCAGCACAGGCCGCGTGGGGCATCGCGGGCGCATTCGCGAGCGGCTGGCTGCTGGGCGAACTGTCGGTGCGTCTCATCGCCTATTTGCGCACGCGTCACGGTGAGGCGCTTGGGCCCGAAGGCTTCTACGCACTTGGACTGATCGCGTTGTCATACGGCGTGGCCGAATTGCTGCACACGTACGCGTTTCTCGCGGTGTTCGCGGCCGGTCTCGCCACCCGCTGCGTCGAACAAAAGGCGAGCGGCAGCAAGTCGGCGCGCGAAGCCGTCGTCACCATTGACGCGGACGACGTCCACGCGACCGCCGCCGATCCCGAGCGCGCGCACGCTTTCATGGCGGAGCGCGTGCACGGCTTCACCATCGAACTTGAACGCATCGCCGAAGTCGCGATCATGCTGATGGTCAGTGCGGTGCTCGCGACGATCTGGCGCGAACTTTTTACGTGGAAAGCGTTGATATTGATCGCGGGCTTGTTCATCGTCGCACGGCCTCTCGCGGTCGAAGTTTCGCTGCTCGGGTCGAGCGCCGCCGCCGGACAGCGGCGCTTAATGAGCTGGTTCGGCATTCGCGGCGTCGGCTCGTTCTACTACTTGCTCTATGCGCTCGAGCATGCACCGCGTGCAGCCACTGCGCCGCTGATTCCGCTCGTCATCGCGGTCATTGTGGCTTCGGTCATCGTGCACGGCATCACCGCGACGCCGCTGATGAAGCGCTATCAAAGAGTGAATGCGGGCGAATAAGGCCGCTGCAGCGCAACGCGCGCACTGACGACCCGCATTACGTATGCAAAATGCAATCATGCTCCGCGTCGTATGGTGTCGTGTCGTATTGCATGCCGCATAAAGCATGCAAAATGCAGAGATCGATTTTGAGACACGACAAGCGTGAAACACCTGATCTTCTTTTGCGGCCATGCCGGCAGTGGAAAAACGACGCTGGCAAACATCTCTTCTCGCCATTGATGCGCGCCAGCAGCGAGCCCTTCTGCCTGCTCGACAAGGACACGCTGTACGGCGCATAGCGCGGCAGCCATCGGCGCGCTGACCAGCGATCCGCACGACCGCGATAGCCCGCTTTTCATTCAGCATCTGCGCGATCCAGAATACCGCGGCATCATCGACACCGCCGCGGAAAACCTCGCACTCGGCACGAGCGTCATCGTGATCGCACCGCTTTCTCGCGAAGTGAGCGAAGGCCGCTTGTTCGACCCGTGCATGGCTCGGCATCGGCGACGACGTCGCGATTCGCGGCGATCCGAACGATGCATACAAACTCGCGCATTGGAGGACTATCGTCAGCGCTTATTCGTGCCTGACGAGAACGTGGCGAAGACGCTGCTGATGTTCGACACCACCGCGCCTTCGCCATCGGACTACGACGCGCTGCTTGCGCGCCTCATCGCAACGACGTGATCACGCCGCTGCTAGAGCACGCTCCGACACGACCGCGCTCGCGCCTTCATAGAGCTTGCCGAAGCGGTTGTCGAGAAAAACCGCGAGCGGCACCTGCTCCTGACGCACGAAACCGCTCTGCGGCAGCACGCCTTCGCGGAACAGATCGAGCTCCGCGCAGATCGCGCCGGCCGTGGTGATCTGAATCTCGCTCATCGGCATGCCGCACACCTGCTTCGCAAAAATCTTGCGCGTGAAGACGTCCTGTACGAGCTGGCCGCGGCGCATGCCCGTCACCGTGACGAAGATGAGCACGACATCCTGAGCGGTGGAAGGTACTGCGCGCCTGAGCATCGTCTTGAGGCCATTGCGACCGCTGGACATGCGCAGGTCGTCGAGCAGGAATTTCATCAACTTGCGATGCCCCGAATACCGCACCGACTTGTAGTCAAGCTTTTCGACTTTACCCGAGAGCGTTTCGCACAGCGTGCCCAGTCCGCCCGAAGTGTTGAACGCCTCGTACTCGATACCGTCCAGCGAGAAATGTTCAACGCCTTCGGGCGGTTGAACCAATTGCGTGCGACCTTCGCGAATCGCTTCGCAAGGCTGGCAATACTCGTTGATGAGACCGCCGATGCTCTATATGAGGTTGTATTTGAGCGTGTTGGCCGGAAACTCCGGCAGCGCGCCCATGCGCATTTTCACTTCGCGCAGGTCGTCGAAACGCGTGGCCAGATCGTGCGCGACGATGCCGATGAAGCCCGGCGTCAGCCCACATTGCGGCATGAACGCCTGCACACTGTCTTCGGCGATGGCGCGAATCGCATGCGTCGCGCGCACGTCCTCGGTCAGATCGAAGTAGTACACGCTCGCCGATCTCGCCGCCGATGCAACGCCGATCGCGAGGTAGTACGGCAGAGCGTTGACGAGCGCATCGAAGCCGAGCAGGGCCTGACGCAGGGCGAAAGTATTCGCCGAATCGACCCGGCGGGTGTCGATGCCCTGCGCATCGAGCGCGTGTTCGTCGCGATCGAACGCGACCACGTCAAGGTCTCCCGTTTCGCGCAGCAGATGCGCAATGCTTTGACCGATCAGGCCAGCGCCGACGAGGGCTACTTTCATCGTCATCTCCTTGTATGTGTTCGTATGGCTCATTTGGGCGAGCGATTCTTCACACAGTGTAGGAGCAGCGGAATATTGATGACAGACGCAAAATGATGCGTGGTTCGATCAGTGCCCACAGTTCGTCATCGATGATAGGTGCCGGCATTCCTT
>LFJI01000427.1 GCA_001235855.1 Candidatus Burkholderia brachyanthoides | reverse complement strand
TCTGCTGGAACATCTTCAGCCAAGCTGAGCGACCTTTTTGAACTGGCCTTTAAGAGAAGTAGCCGTAACTCGGGCTCACCAGCCCCAGCCGACTCCCGTGTTCCACGCGGGACCGCCCCAGCCGCCGCTGGAGTAGCCGCCATACACGCTGACCGGCGCGGACGCAGGCGTGTAGTAGTTGGACATCATCTTCGCGTCGTTGCCCATTTGCGCGGCCTTCTGCGATTCAGCAAGCGCTTGCTTGTCGATGGCGTTGTAGCGATCCATCTGCTGTTGCGCCGTGAGCGGTTGCGGCGGCGCGGCGGTATCCGGGAGACGGCTGTAGATCGGCGAAGGGCCAGGCGGGTCCATCGCGCAACCGGCCATCAGCGCCGCCATGGCGACGCAGGCCGGGAGTTTCCAGTTCAATGTTGCGGTTTTCATATCTGCGACCTCCAGCGGGCCGGACGACTCAATCAGGATTCTCATTCGACGCGAGCGGCCCGTGCTCGCCCGACAGCGGCACGATGCCCTGATACGGCTGCTGGCCCGGCTTCTTGTCCGCCGGATCGAACGTGATCACGCAGCGGCCGTGGCCGGTATGGTTCAATAGTTCGGTGAGCGGCATGTCGGTCGGTGAGTTCGTCTTCCGCGCCGCCAACCAGCTTGGCCGTCGCGCGCAGCGTCAGGTCCGAGGTGCATTGCACGACCACAGCATTTTCACGGGGCCATCGCCGTAGATCTGCATGATGAGCGTGCAGTCGAACTTGAGATTCGCCGACATCAGCGCGCAGGCGGCCATCATCTCGCCGAGCAGATTGCGCACGGGCGCCGCGTTGAACATGAATTTTTGCAACTGCTCGTTCACAAGGTCGTAAGGTGGCTCTCATCGCGATTGTTGCGGTTCGTGTCGCCGGCAGCGCTTACCATTTTAGCCGTTTGCGGCGTTTCTTCGCCGCGCATTCCGCTTCCGGAAAAGTTTGATGCAGACCGATTCGACTCCATCCGAACCCACCGCGTCCGACGTCTGCGCGTGCCGCGCGGCGCTCGCGATACTTCGCCTGTGCAATCGCGGCGCTGCCACTCGCGCGAGCTGCACGAACGCGCGAGTGGCAGCGCCGCGTCGATCGACCCGGAGGCGCGCCTGGCCGAATCCGGCGACTTGCCTGGACGACCCGCGAGGCCGGAACTGGTCGCGCCGTCGTCGCTGAAGCGGCGCAGCAGCATACAGTCGGACGAAGGCCGCGCGGTGCTGCTGCACGCGCTCGCGCACATCGAGTTCAACGCGATCAATCTCGCGCTCGACGCCGTATGGCGCTTCCCTTCGATGCCCGTCGATTTCTACCTCGACTGGCTAAAGGTGGCGGAAGAAGCGCATCACTTTTCGCTGCTGAATGCGCGTCTAGCCGAATTCGGCCATGCCTACGGCGATTTCCCGGCCTATGACGGTCAGATGGCGAAGCGTACCCGCGCCGACGTGCTCGCCTGCATGGCGCTGGTGCCACGCACGCTGGAGGCGCGCGGGCTGGACGCGTCACCTCCCATCCGCAAGCGTCTTGCGCAGGCGGACGATTACGCGTTGGCGGCGATTCTCGACGTGATTTTGCGTGACGAGATCGGTCACGCGGTCACGTGCTGATCGGCAATCGCTGGTTCCGCTTTTTGTGCGACGTGGCGGGTCTCGATCCGCATCCGGCTTACGAGCGTCTCGCCGCGCAGTATCACGCGCCGAAGCTGCGCGGCCCGTTCAACTTCGAAGCGCGCCGCGACGCAGGTTTTGACGAAGCCGAACTGTGCGCGAACTGTGCGCGCTGGCCGGACTGGACGGCAATGCGGATCGCGCGGAGTGAACACGGCGCGGCTATCTCAAAAAATGGCCGAGTCGCTATAATAGAATGATTATTATTTTATTCACCAGAAAAGAGTGGTCGTAAAAGATTCGCGCTCCGAGTTCGTCGACGCGCGCGGTGTGCGTCTGCATGTGCAGCATTGGAGCAACCCCGACGCGCCGATTCTTTTCATGTTGCACAGCTGGATGGACGTCGCGGTGTCGTTCCAGTTCGTCGTCGATGCGCTCGCCGGCGATTGGCAAGTGCTCGCACCCGATGCGCGCGGTTTCGGCCTGTCCGATTGGCCGGTCGCGAAGCAGGCGGCGGCCACTACTATTTCCACGAATGTCTTGCCGATCTCGACGTGCTGCTCGATCATTACGCGCCGCACGGGCGAGGTGAATCTCGTCGGGCACAGCATGGGCGCGAACGTGTCGCTATTGTATTGTATGCGGGCGTGCGTCCGGAGCGTGTGCGGCGGGTCGTCGATCTGGAGGGTTTCGGGCTGGCGGCGGCGCAGGCGCCGGGGCGCATCACGCAATGGCTCGACGAATTGCGCGTGCCGCCCGAACTGCGCAGCTACGCGACGCTCGATGAGGTCGCCGAGCGGCTCATCAAGACCAATCCGAGGCTCGTGTGGCCAAGTGCGCGCTATATCTGGCGCAGCACTGGTCGCGTCAGGAAAGCGACGGGCGTTTCCATCTGCTCGCCGATCCGGCACACAAGCTGCTCGCGCCGTATCTGTACCGGCTGAACGATGAGTTGCGACGTGAGGTCGCATAGATGATTGTTTCACCTGCTAGCACAGGAGTAGAGAAACCGGCTGTTCCATCAACCGTAACCTAAGGGTGCATGCATGGTTGGT
>LFJI01000426.1 GCA_001235855.1 Candidatus Burkholderia brachyanthoides | reverse complement strand
AGCTCGGACTTCAGCGCAGTCTTGGCAGTCGAATCGTGACCTACGCGGACGATCTACGCGCGGCTTTCATGCATCGCGATGCAGCCGGCTGGGAACAAGCCGAGCGTCATGTACTGGCGTATCCACGTGCACGCGTGGAGGCGTTCTCGCCGTATTCGAAGGCGATTCTGGAGATCGGTAGCGCGCGCGATCTGCAGACGCTGCTGACGATCTACGACAACGCCGTGCTGCTCGGCGACCGGAGCGGGCGCGGCTGGGGCGTGCGGTATCGGCAGGGCGATTTCAACATGACGTCCGATTCGACGCTGTTCGCGCCACGGCAGGACTGGGAGCGCTGTGAGTATCGGCCGGACGAGTACGGGCACTGGCTGAAAGGCGCGTGGTTCGACTATGACGGATTCGGCGATATTCTCGAACGGCGACGCGGGCTCGTGCTGTCGCGCGACGGGCAGCAGGCTAATCGCGATCGAGTGAGTCGATCGACGATGTGGCGATGCCGTTGCTCGAGGGGAACATCATCGATCAGTTCCGGGCCTCGGCGAAGGGCTGGGTGTCCCAGAAAGGGCGCGCGGCGGTGTGGCGCGAGATTGAGCCCGCGGATGGCGTGTTCGAGCCGCAATATCTCATCGGGCTGAAGACGGCGGCGGCGCGCGTCAGCAAATCCGGCGACGATGCAGGGCAGCCGAAGTGGCGATTCGCGCCGCAGGTCGCGTTCATCGATGTCACGGCGGCCACCAACATGCGCACCGCTCGCGCGACGTGTACGCCGTATTTTCCGTGCGGAAACACGGCGGCGGTGCTCGATGCGCGCGGAGAGCGTGTTCGCGCTGGCGACGGTCATGAACCCGTTCGTGTATGATTTCGTGGCGCGCGATGCGCGGGGCTGCATCTGAACGGGTTCGTGGTGGAGGAGTCGGCGTTGCCTTTGCCTTCATACGGTGATGTGTCCGTGCTGGATGCGATCGGGCGAAGGCTTATCGCGACTGCGAAAGCATTTTCGGTGTTTCTGGCGCGCGGCGGGCAGATCGAACGGGTGGCGGTTGGCGAAGGCGAACAGTTGCGCTTGCGGTGTGTCGCGGATGCGCTCGTTGCATATCAGTTCGGGCTGTCGGTCGATGACTTCGTTCACATACTTGCGCAATGCGATTACCTCAAAGCCACGCTGACCGATGAGTTCGCCTCGACGCCAATGCCAAGGGATTTTGGCAGGTCGATCGGGAAAAGGAGCCAGAATTGCGGCATACGGTTTTGGCGTGTGGCGTTCTGCAATCTGACGGCGATGGGCGTGGAGGCGTTTCTCGCGCAGAACGATGGGCAAGGGTGGGCGATGCCGGAACGATTGCGTTTGAGCGACTATGGGCTGGGGCACGATGAGCGCGCGCTGGAATATCAGGTCGTGGCGTCGCGGTTCGATGATGTGCGGGAGGCGAAGAGATGACGGAGCGCGCAATGGAAGCGTGCGCGGCGCATGCCGAGACGATTCGGCGGATCGTGGCGGTTGGCGGCGAATGCTGAGGGCGACGCAGGGTTAATGCCGAGGGCGCATCCTCGCTGCGGATTTACGCGCTTCCGAAACGCAAAAAGCCCGGTCGTGATAACCGGATTTTTTGCTTGAATCTGGTGGTGGGGCGTGAGTGACTCGAACACTCGACCTACGGATTAAGAGTCCGCTGCTCTACCAACTGAGCTAACGCCCCAAAAAGGAGCTAACGCCCCAAAAGAAATGAAATTGTAGCGTGACCTTTTCGAAATGCGAAAGAGTTTTCGGGATAAATTTTTGAGATATCGCGCGACGAGCGGGTAGAGCGCAGACGAAAACCCGCTGCAAGCTCGCTATCGTGTGGTGCATTCCACTCCAGCCATGAGCCAAAGACCAGGAAAAATGGATCAACAAGCCATCCGCGCCCTGCTCGACGACATCCTCGCCCCGTGGGTGCGTGAACTGCAACTCGACTCGCGCCCGTGTCCATTGCCGACGACGCCGTGACGCTCCGCCTCCCATACTCCGAGCATCTGCGTCACGCGGGCGGTGTCATCTGCGGACAGGTTTTCATGGCGGCCGCCGATACCGCGATGGTCGTCGCCATCTCCCACGTGCTCGGCCGGCTTCGTCCCGATGACCACCGTCTCCCTGAACACCACCTTCATGCGCGCCGGTCAAATCCGGCGACGTGCTCGTCACCGCGCGCGTGCAGCGACGCGGCCGCAATCTCGTCTTCGGCGATATCGAACTGCGCGACGCACAGAACGAACTCGCCGCCCACGCCACCACCACTTACGCGCTCGTCAACAAGTAAATGTTCGACCAAGTCGTATTCGCCGGCGGTGGCAATCGCTGCTGGTGGCAAGCTGGCTTCTGGGATATCGTCCGGCCCGAATTGAATCTCAGGCCGCGCATTATCGCGGGCATTTCGGCGGGCGCGGCCACGGCCTGCATGCTCTACACCAACGAATCGCGCTGGGTGATGGATTAACTACGCCCACACGTCCTGCGCGACAACACAAAGAACGCCTATTGGGGCAATCCGCTGCGCGGGCAATTCGGTGTTTCTGCATTATCGCATCTACCGGCAGGCGCTGCTCGATAGTCGCCCCTGCATAAGGTAACCGAGGCAGGCGCGGCGAGACGTTGGAGGGAGGTCGTGATTTGGCGAACTCCCAAAAGCGATATTG